>JBAWWO010000001.1 GCA_037146715.1 Alphaproteobacteria bacterium | reverse complement strand
GCTCAAATCCTGGTATAAATCATCTAAACATTAATCCTTAGCTACTTCAGCCCCTTAAATTTAGAAGAAGCAAGAGAATACTACAAACTTGCAGCCGCTCAGGGGAATGAGAAGGCACTCTCTAACTACACACGCTTGCAAGGCAAAGCAGTGTAGTTTCTCCCAATGAGGCTCGCCTTAACTTGAGGGCCTGTAGTGTGCGGAACGCACCCCCGTTAGATTGAGCAACGTCATAAACAAGGCGTGGGCCCTCGGGTCAAGGCCGAGGACGATTGACGTTTCATCGGTCTTTCAGACCTTCTCGCAAAGACGGGGTTTCACCTAAAACAAATCACCCCAATTCAGGTGTCGGGCTCTTTTGTAATCCTGTTTATTTTTTGACTTGGTAAGGGTTTGACGCAAAAGATCAGATTCGGTACATAAGTCTAGAGTAATATGCCCGTGATTTTTCAGGGGAGAGCGAATCAGCCGTTTTTTGTCCAGAATTACTGGGGTCTTGATTGCAATCAGATAGGTGTATTTTTCCAGTTCATAAGGCAAACTGCCCTTTTTCAGGATTTGGTGTTCTTGGTTTCGCATAATTTTTTGCGGGAAATGACACCAATCCGTGGGATCTTTAAGCAAAGGGCAGGGGGCATTGTGTCCACAGGGGGCCAAAATATGCGCACCTTTTTCTATCAAAAGTTGGCGCAGATAGGCTTGTGTTTTAAACCCCTGAGGCGTTCCCGGTTCAATAACAATAAGAGCCTGGGTTGATTGAATCCAAGCCTTTTCCAGGGCAAGTTTTTGCTCAATAGGCGTAAGTTCCCCCAGGCTATAAGAAAACAAACAGACGTCAGTGGGTGCTACCCGGCAGGTTTTTATATCCTCATGAGTCAGCACAACATCAGTCATATCTTGAGTCAATTTCTGGGCCATTTGAAACATGTGGGGATTATTTTCAACACATAAGATAGATTTTAAATCGGGAAAAATATCGTGCAGTATAAAAGCGCTAGCCCCCGGGCCGCAGCCTAAATCTGTAACGGATTCCACAGATCGTTGGGTAAGGGTTTTGTATTCAGTCAGTACTTTTTCTAAAACACCTAAGGTGGCAGGCAATCGACCAAAACAATAGACCAGAACTTCTTTTTCGTTTTTTAGGGCAGTATTAGCCGTGTCAAAGCGATACCTTTCCGACAGAGTCTCATAAGTCTGAATCAGTTCTGAGAATTTTACAGTGGGGTAAATGGCTTTTAATTTCTGAAAAAAAAGATTAATCGCGTTCATCTAGCCAGGCCATTTGAATTGCCTCTAAGATTTTCTCGTTGGAAGCCTGAGGGTTATCGTCAAAGCCCGGTAGTTGCTGAACCCATTGCCACAGGTCTGTAAACCGAATAGCCAAAATATCAACATTAGGGTATTTTTCTTCCAAAGACATGGCAATTGGATAAATATCAGTCCACTTCATCGTAGATTACATGCGGTTGCGCGTACCAGCAGGTAGGCGCAAAATAAGGCCATCTAGTTCTTCTGTCATCAAGATTTGGCAACCCAGTCGGGATGTGTGTGTTAACCCAAAGGCTAAATCTAACATATCTTGTTCGTCTTCAGAGGCTTCAGGCAACACTTCAAACCATTCTGGATCAATAATCACATGACATGTAGAACAGGCAAGGGACCCTTCGCAAGCACCTTCTAAATCAATATTGTTTGTATGGGCAATTTCTAATAGGGATAATCCAACGGGAGCCTCAACTTCCTTGCGCATTCCATCAACATTAATAAAAACTATTTTTGGCATTTCTAAATCCTTTACGTTTTTTTTCAATGTACAGAGCCACAAACAAAGAAACAAGGAAAAATTTTTTCAAAAAAACTTGTCATAAAAAAATAGTCCCTGTATATACGTTTTATGTAATAGGAGAGCAAAAATGAAGATTAATAAAATTTCAAGACTATTAGGGTACACAGCTTTAGCCTTTATGCTGAATGGTATGTTGGCAACAGAAGGTTTTTGTGCAGCTGCTGAGGAGGAGGGTTCCTCTAGATCGTCTTTCCCGGCTTCATCGGTTAGCTCCCTAGAGGAAGATGCTGTTGAAGAGATTGCTATCGATCCCAAATTAAAAAAACAAATTCAAAAATTATTCCACAAAATCAAAGAAAAGGAAGTGATTATATCACTGCAAGCTCAAACGATTAGAGAGACTTACGATGAGGGCGATAGTATGAAAAGTAAGATTCAAACATTTGAAAGCGAGCTGCTTAAGAAAACAAGGAGTATTGACAGACTTTTGAAGCCCAACGACTTGGGGAAGGAATGGGATTTACTACTCGAAGAAATGATGGGGCTATCCATTAGTGATAAGGTCGCATTGGACCAACTGCTAATGGACCAACTGCCTGAGTTGATCCAAAGGAGCGAAGTATGGGGCTTCTTAGATGCCACTACTACTCAGAACCTTAAAAGCTACCTTGGGGCCTATACAGCTTCGAGGGACGGTGACCAGAGAAATATCTCTCAGGGAGCATCTGCTGACTAATTCACATTTTGTTTTTGGGGAAGACTTTCAGAATTCTTTCCCAAAAACTTTTTCTTTGTTTCCTTGATTATTTTTGGCAAGAGTTTTATCTTATGGACAAACATAGGACGCTAAAATAACATGCATGATATAAAACATATTCGCGAGACCCCCCAAGATTTCGACCAAGGCTTGAAACGTCGGGGGTTGAAAGCTCTTTCTGAAACTATTTTGAGCTTAGATGCCAAGCATCGTCAGATAACGCAAGAGGTTCAAACTCAGCAAGCTCGCAAGAATGAGATTGCTGCCCAAATGGCCCAAGCGCGCAAAACGGGCCAAAACGTTGATCCTCTAATGGCTGAAGGCACATCTATCAAGGAAAATTTACCCGATCTAGAAGCCCAGGAAGCAGACCTAAAACAAAAAATTCATCACTTTTTGATAACCTTGCCAAACTTGCCTAATGAGGAAGTGCCCGATGGGGTGGATGACACCTTCAACGTTGAAATTTCTAAATTTTCCGAACCCAAGACTTTTTCTTTTGAACCCAAACAGCATTTTCAGTTGGGGGAAGATCTAGGGCTGATGGATTTTCAGCAAGCGTCCCAGATTTCTGGCAGCCGGTTCGTGGTCTTGAAGGGGCCTTTGGCCCAACTGGAACGGGCCCTTGCCCAATTCATGCTGGATATTCATACGAAAGAATACGGCTATTGCTTGGTTTCACCGCCTCTTTTGGTGAGTGAACAAACCATGTTTGGTATTGGTCAGCTGCCAAAATTCTCAGAAGAGGCTTTTCGAACCACCACAAACCATTGGTTGATTCCAACCTCTGAAGTCCCTTTGACCAGCTTGGCCGCAGGCAAGACTTTGGATGCGGAGGTATTACCTCAACGATTTACAGCCCATACGCCTTGCTTCAGGTCAGAGGCAGGGGCAGCAGGGCGCGACACCCGTGGTATGATTCGCCAGCATCAGTTCTATAAGGTGGAATTGGTGAGTTTAACAACCCCTGAGGATTCAGCCGCAGAACACGAACGCATGCGCAAAGCGGCGGAAGAGGTTCTAAGACGGTTAGAGCTCCCCTATCGCGTGATGCTTTTGTGCGCGGGGGATATGGGATTTGCTGCGCAGAAAACCTATGATTTAGAGGTTTGGCTGCCGGGGCAAAATGCCTATCGTGAAATCTCCAGCTGTTCTAATTGTGGCGATTTCCAAGCCCGACGCATGAATGCGCGCTATAAAATTAAGGGCAGCACTGTGAAGCCCCGCTTTGTTCATACGCTGAATGGATCAGGTCTGGCTGTGGGGCGCACTTTAGTGGCAGTTCTTGAAAACTATCAACAGGATGATGGCACTATTCTTGTGCCGCAAGCCTTGGTGCCGTATATGAATGGAATAGAGGTTATAAAGAAAACATGTCTGTAAAAAAAGATTTACGAATTCTCATCTCAAATGATGACGGAATTAATGCGCCTGGAATTCAGGTTTTGGAAGAAATTGCCCGAACGATTAGCTCTGATGTGTGGGTTGTGGCGCCTGCTCAAGAACAAAGCGGGGCGGCCCACTCGCTGACGCTCCATTATCCTTTGCGACCCAAGGAATTGGGGCCCAAACGGTTCTCTGTTGACGGGACG
The DNA here is from genome assembly GCA_037146715.1 of Alphaproteobacteria bacterium. Classification (NCBI taxonomy): domain Bacteria; kingdom Pseudomonadati; phylum Pseudomonadota; class Alphaproteobacteria; species Alphaproteobacteria bacterium. The sequence goes on along the minus strand of JBAWWO010000001.1, from coordinate 173,294 downwards.
CCGACGGATTGCGTGCTGATGGCGATTAAAGAATTAATTTCCGACAAAAAGCCGGATTTAGTTTTGTCTGGGGTGAATAATTCTCAAAATCTGGCCGATGACGTCACCTATTCGGGGACTGTGGCTGCGGCTATGGAAGGAACGCTTTTAGGGGTGCCCTCCATTGCTTTTAGCCAATGCGTGGCCCAGGGGGATCCCATCTATTGGGAAACAGCCCTGAAGTATTGCCCGGGTCTCATTCGGAAATTGTTAGAAAACGGTTGGCCCAAAGGTGTGTTGATCAACGTCAATATTCCCAATGTGATGCCAGATAAGATTAAAGGAATTTCTGTGACTCACCAGGGATTACGTCCCGATTATAAGTCATTGTTAAAGGCTTTAGACCCTCGTGGGTTGCCCTATTACTGGGTGGGACCTGTGTTGTTTGGCGATGTTCCTGAAAAAGATACGGACTTAGAAGCTATTGGTCATGGGAAAATTTCTGTGACCCCCCTACATCTAGACTTAACCCATTACGACACATGGAAGACTTTGAAACAACAGATGGAATAGGGGTGTGAGGAAGGTGGATTCACGCTCTGCAATTGAATCCCTCGGGCTTCGACCCGAGGGCCCATTTTTTGTTTTGGATCCTCGGGTCAAGCCCGAGGAAGACACTGAGGGAAAGGTGAGAGCATTCGCTCTTGCTCTTTTCCTCCTTCTCCTCACAAGTTGCACAAAGACCTATCATTCTGACAGGCCAGCCCCAGTCGTTGTCAACAAAATCAACCAATCCAGCATGTCTTTGCCAGAATTAGTGATTTATACCTCGACAGGCAAAAAAATAATCAAAAAACCATCTGTCTGGAACCGGAAAACTTTGTCTTTCAGCGAGGGAATGCCTCAGAAATATCGGGTTAAGACGGGCGAAAATCTGTATAGAATTTCAAAAGAAAATGCAGTTCCCATCGCAACCATTATTGCCAAAAACAACCTGTCAGCTCCCTATACCATTTACCCAGGACAAATCCTGATTTTGGTAAGCCCGCGTATTCATTTGGTGGCGGAAGATGATGATTTATACAAAATTGCTATGCTGCATAAGGTAAATCTAAGCACTCTTGTAACCACGAATAATTTACAAGCTCCTTATCGTTTAAAAAGCGGACAGCAACTGATTGTGCCAAATTCTCCGACTAACGAGGAGGAAGCGGGAAAACCCATAGCACAATACATTGATTTACCTCAGCGTAAAAATTCTGCCTTTTTGCGACCTGTTGAAGGGCGTGTGATTTCTTCCTATGGAGAACAGGGCAGGGGACTTCATAACGATGGCGTGAATATTGAAGCCTCCTTGGGAACGCCAGTCCACGTGGCAGATGATGGCGTTGTGGCTTATACAGGGCGCGGCATGCGCAGCTACGGTAATCTGGTTCTGGTGAAACACGGGGGCGGATGGCTGACAGCCTATGCCCACCTGCATGACATTAAAGTTATTAAGGGAGACCGTCTAAAGCGGGGCCAAATTCTAGGAACCGTAGGAAAATCAGGCATAAAAATACCCCAGCTTCATTTTGAAGTACGAAAGGGGACGAAACCTGTGAATCCGATGCTGTACTTGATTTAAAAACTTAGCCTTTTGGCCGATTGCTTCGCGAAATTAGTGCCCTTGTGGCTCCCGCAACCTCTTAAAAAATTCTTTCAAAATAGTGCTGCATTCTTTTTCCAAAATCCCATGAATGACTGTGGGGCGATGGTGACAGGTGGGTTGGTCATAAAATTTGGGACCATGGTGAATGGCGCCTCCCTTAGGGTCTGGCGCTCCATAATAAATAGTTTTTAAGCGGGCCAAAGACAAAGCCCCCGCACACATGGCGCAGGGCTCCAGCGTAACATACAGAGTACAATCCACAAGACGTTCCCAGCCGGTTTTGCGACAAGCTTCCCTAATAGCCAGTATTTCTGCGTGTGCGGTGGGATCTTTCAATTGAACAATGCGATTTCCTGCTTTGCTAAGCAGCTGATTGTCTGGCCCAAGAACAAGGGCCCCCACGGGGACTTCGCCTCGACGGGCGGCCTCTGCAGCCTCTTGCAATGCAGCATACATCCAGCTATTCTCTATCATACTATCTCTACAAATTAACGATTACTTCGCAAAACTGCGGGATCTCGGGCTTCTCGTGTATCTTAAGTACAAGTCGAAGCCCCTCGACCCTGGTTTTACTCGTACTCCTTAATTTCTAGAAATAGTATCTTATTGAAAAGTAGTGTAAAAACGCAAGAGGAATTCAATGACACACGCTCCATCCTGGAACCTAAATGATCTTTATCAGGGAATGACTGACCCAAAAATTCAGCAAGATCTAAACCATATCGAAGAATTAATTCAAGTTTTTGCCAAGCAATATGAAGGCAAAGTGGCTAGTTTATCTGCCTCTCATTTGGCCCAAGCTATTGGTTCTTATGAACAGATTAATGAAAAATTGGGGCGGCCTTATACCTTTGCCCATTTGATTTTCGCCCAGGATATGAGCCATGCTGAGGGCCCTTTATTTTATCAACGCATTAAGGAAAAAGCGTCAGATCTTTCCACAGCACTTTTGTTTTTCACACTAGAACTAAACGAAATTACAGATGAGCAAATGAAGCATCTTTTGGCCAAAAGCGCTGATCTTCAGCGCTATAAATCTTGGCTGGGGCAGGTGAGGGTGTTCAAAGATCACCAGCTTTCAAAAGATATGGAAAAAATACTGCATGAGAAGGCTATATCTTCCTCAAACAATTGGGTACGGCTTTATGATGAAACTTTTTCCCATATGCGGTTTTTAGTGGATGGGGTTGAACAAGATGTAAGCCAAATCATTAACCAACTGACGGACCCCAGTGAAGAAAAAAGAAAGAAGGCAGCGAAGGCCTTTGGGGAGGGATTAGAGAAGAATTCATCTCTTTTAACCCTAATCATGAATACATTGATGAAAGATAAGGAAGTTGAGGATAAATGGCGCAAGTATCCGGCGCCTATTTCCTATCGGAACAAGGAAAACTTCGTTGAGGACGAGGTCGTTGAGGCATTGTTGACAACAGTTCAAGAGTACTTTCCCAAAATCAGTCACCGGTACTATGGCTTGAAAGCTGAATGGATGGGGAAAAAGGTTCTGCCCTATTGGGATAGAAATGCACCCCTGCCTGAGGCAGAAGATCGACATATTCCATGGGAGGAGGCCAAAGAAATTGTACTTACAGCTTATGGTAAATTCTCCCCAGAAATGGCGACTATTGGCCAGGAATTTTTTGATAAGCACTGGATTGATGCGGCCCTAAGGCCTGGAAAAGATACGGGGGCTTTTTCGCACCCGTGTATTCCCTCAGTCCATCCTTATATTTTGCAAAACTACCACGGCAAGATTTTGGATGTGATGACTTTAGCCCATGAATTGGGGCATGGCATTCATCAGGTTTTGTCAGCTCGTCGAGGATATTTGATGTCTGATACGCCTTTGACCCTTGCGGAAACGGCCTCAATCTTTGGGGAAATGCTGACCTTCCAAAGCTTATTGGAATCTTCTTCCCCCAAGGAACGAAAAATTCTTCTGGCTAGCAAAGTGAGTGATATGCTGAACAGTATTGTGCGGCAAGTAGCCTTTTGTTTGTTTGAAAAGAAGATTCACGCTGCCCGTAAAAAAGGTGAGTTAAGTGCTGACCAAATTGGCCAAATATGGTTAGAAGTGCAGAGGGAAAGCTTGGGCCCTGTTCTTTCCTTTGACCCGGAATATAGCCATTATTGGTCTTATATTTCTCACTTTTTCCATGTACCGTTTTATGTGTATGCCTATGCTTTTGGGAATTGCCTTGTAAACTCTCTGTATGCCACCTATCAAAAGGGGTTGCCCAATTTTGAAGAAAAATACTTAGACCTTTTGAAAGCTGGGGGAACATTGCATCATCAGGAATTGCTGAAACCCTTTGGATTGAACACGGCGGATCCAAAATTCTGGAGACAAGGCCTGGACTTGATTGTTGAGTATTTAGACGAACTGGAAAGCTTGCCCTAATGGACCAAAACACCCTGGGAAATCGCTTGGGTCGCTATGCCCAAACATCCCTTTCCTTATCAGGATTTGCGACAAAATTGGCGGGGGCAAAGCTTTTGGGGAATTCAACGGAATCCTATGCAGAGTCCTTGTATCTGATCTTGGGGAACCTGAAGGGGCCGTTGATGAAGATCGGACAAATTTTGTCTATGGTTCCTGATATCTTGCCCGAACACTACGCCAAAGAATTACAAAATCTGCAGTCGAATGCCCCCCCTATGGGAGAGCTTTTTGTGCGTCGTCGCATGAGGGGCGAACTTGGAACAAAATGGGAACAGTTGTTCAAATCGTTTAACCTGAAACCCTTTGCAGCAGCCTCTTTGGGGCAAGTTCATGAGGCTGAGTCTCTGAGTGGAGAAAAGCTTGCCTGCAAACTGCAATATCCAGACATGGAATCAGCGGTTGAAGCAGATTTAGGGCAATTGAAATTGCTTTTAAAGTTATACAAAAACTATAGTGGTGCCCTGAATACGGATGAAATTTTTGATGAAATCACCCAGCATCTGCGGGAAGAATGTGATTATTATCACGAAGCCAAAAACATTCAAATTTTCCGTGGCCTTTTTGAAGATTGCCCTTTTGTGAACATCCCCAAAGTGGTCGACAATTTATCAACCAAACGGCTGTTGACCTTATCTTTTTTGCAGGGGAAGAAGATTCAGGAATTTTATGAAGCGCCCCAGGGGGCGCGCAATCAGATTGCCCAAAAGCTTTTTTATGCTTGGTATATGCCCTTTTATCGAGCTGGCGTGTTGCACGGCGATCCTCATTTTGGGAATTATTCTGTGGCAGACACTGGATCTATCAACATGATGGATTTCGGGTGTGTGCGGATTTTTGATAAAACTTTTATTGAAGGGGTCGTTCTTTTATATCGATCCTTTTTAGAAAACAATCCCAAAAAAATGCAGGAAGCCTATGACTTATGGGGTTTCCAAGATCAGCGTCCTGAGGTTCTGGAGGTACTGAATTTATGGGCTCGGTATCTTTATGGCCCCTTATTGGAAGATAGAGTGCGACTTATCGATTCTGATGGATTAGCCGGCAAAGAAATTGCAAAAACGGTGCATAAACGGCTTAAGGAATTGGGAGGGGTGAAGCCCCCGAAGGAATTTGTCTTTATGGATCGAGCAGCCGTAGGGCTAGGATCAGCCTTTATTCGGTTGAAAGCTAATCTTAATTGGCATGAACTATTTGAAGATATTTTGAAGGAGGCTAAGTCTTCTTCCGCCGCAGTTTAGGGTCGAACAAACGCAACACTTTAATCCACTGTTTATAAATCTTTCTGTGCTTGTTCATGAGCCACAGAGTAAACTCATAGTTCGAATCTACAGGCATTTGAACTTGAACGGGAATGCCCTCTTTCTTTAGCAAATCCAAGGCGCCAGCATTCCAAAATCCCACGTGGCAGGCATTCACAAATGTAATGGGGAAATATCCTGGCGTCACCACTAAAAAGGGATTTTGCAAGCCTTCACTTCTGATACTGGCATTAGCCTCAAAATCCCAGGCATTTTCTTTGGGTTTGATCAACCATTCCAGGATATCTTTATTCCACAGGGCTGATTGAAGGGATGCCCTAAACGCAACATGCTTTCCCTTGATTTCCGTACCTTTGACTAGCGGGTATGGGTATTTCTCCGCATAGAAACTACCATTATTGGTTTCGATGTAGGCGATGTCTTGCTGCTTCATTTTCGTCAACAGATAGGATAGGTATTTTTCGTCTACAGTTTGAGACAAGAAATAATCTTCCTGCATATACAGCACATATTTAGTTTTAACCTGTTTCAGGGCTTGCAGCATATTGCGAGACCAGCCTCCATCTTCTCCTGTACTAACGACCTGAACTCGATCAAAAGAAAAAGGTTTTTTGTTTACAATGAATAGAATAGGGATATCTTTATTATAGGTTTTAAGAGAGGGCCAATACCTCATCAACAGTTCACTAAAAGGCGCCCAGAATTCTGAATATCGATCACAAGATGACACAATAATGGTTATATCTGTAAGCCGGGGCTCATCAGGAATTGTGGTGTCGTCAATACGACTTATCGCCTGGGCTGAAAAGCCCAGCAAACAAAATAGGAATACAATAATTTTATACATAAATTTATATCTCATTCCGAGCTGAATTTCTTCGTGAGTTCCGGTTTCTAGTTCCCCAGGCTTTTTACAACGTTTTGGTGAATTTCAACCTTGTACTTGGCGCGTAAGGCCTGCAGGAATTGGCCAGCTAAGGCTTGGTTCAAAGAGCCTGCCAAGCTTTCCTTAAATACTTTATAAAGGCCTATGTTTTTTTCAACAGGCATTTTTGCTACAGCGTCGATCTGGACAAGCGCATACCCACTACCCATATCAACCAAAACAATGTCACCTTGCTGAGCTGCAAAAATAGCTTTAAGCAAAGGTTGGCTCAAATTGTACTTCTTGGGATCATAGTGGGATAAACTGAGGGGACCCATCGTTCTAGTTCCAGAAGAAACCTTTTTAAGACTTCCTGCAGCTTGTGCTTTAACTTGCACAGCTTCATAAAGGGTTTTGGCTACACGCTTCTTTTCGTAAGCTTGCCAAGCGGCCATCACTTTTGGTTTTGACTCTTCGAAAGATGGCACCCGTGCGGGCATTATTTTTTCAACTTTCAAGACATAAGACAGGTCATCAGCAGATTCGGTAATGGGGGTTTCCTCCCCTTCCGCAAAGGACAGGGCATCTTTCAGTATCTCAGGCGTGGCATGGTTTAGGAAGCCCTCTGTCACGCGCCCCTGGGAATCAATTGTTGCACGAGAAGTGGCTAGTTTTAGTTGTTGGGCCACCTCAACAATTGTAAGGCCTTTGTTCAAAAGAGCTTCAATGGCCTCTGTCTTTTTAGAGATTTCGTCCAGTGCTTTCTGACGGCGCAAATCGGCTACAATTTGATCATGCGCTTTTGCCAAAGAGAGTGTTTGAGAGGGGGTAATGCTATGCACATAGATCACAACATATTGGCCATTTAAAAGGGCAGGCTCTGCTGCGTGACCTTTTTTCGCCCCAAAAATTAAACCGCGCAGGGCCACGGGTACTTCCTGCTCAGCAACATTTTCTAACATAATGGCTGTTTCTTTGGATAGAGGCTGCTTTGAATGCAACTTTTTTGCAAGCTCAGCCGCTGCTTCTTGTGTTTTTGCCCCAGCAATCGTTACAGTCCTTTTTTCCGGCTGCATATAGGAATCTAGATTTTCCCCATAGGCTTCTTTGACTTGAAGGGGGGTAAAGCTGAATTTTCTTGCCATATCTTGTGGGTCCAAAGAAACCAAAAAGATCTTCCGTTGTTCAGGCAGTGTAAATTGCGCTTTATTGGCTTCAAAATAGTCCTTAAGAGCTTGTTCACTATAAGAAATATTTATGGATAAGTTATCAAGCAAGGTAAAGGTTCGCTGCGACGTGAAGTATTCAAAAATTTTCAGGGCTTCAATGGCTGGTGCCGCAGTCCCCGCCAGCAAAGCTGACATAAGCTGAACTCGATTGTGAGAGCGTTGAATGTTGTTGATAAAAGTCGCTTCATCTAGGGCGTTGCTTTGCAACAGGCTTGTAAACTTTTGACGATCAAATTTTCCTTGAGCATCTTTAAATTCTGGTTGATTTAGCAACATATTCGTGATGACCAAATTTGGCGTATTAATGCCCGCGTCTTTAGCAAATTGATCAAGCAGCACATTATCAATCATTCGGTCTAAAACCTTATTGATACCGATGAGTTGGTCAAATTGTTTTAGAGAAATTGCTTTCCCTTTAAGTTCCGCATTCATGGCCTTGATTTGGTTCTGAACAGCATCTTCTAAAGCTTTTTTCGAAATATCAATGCCGCCTACAACCGCCACGATTTCATCATAATTTCGACTTCTGAAAACATCTGAAATGCCCCAAAATAAGCCAAAGCTTAGGACCAAAATTCCTAAAATGATTTTCATAATCCAGGAAGAAGACATGTTTCTTAAAAATTGTAGCATAGTAGCCCCTAAAAGTTTTTCCAAAATTAGTTAGACGTTTTTTACCTAGTTATGTCATAACTATTAGCCATGCATATCATATTCTAAAGGGTTTCGCTATGGGTAAAATAATTATTGGTAACTGGAAAATGAACAAGGGGGGGGCAGATGGAATTGCTCTTTTGAAAAAAATTGTTCAAGAGGCCACTACGTCTTGTAAGGTAATTATATGTCCGCCCTATACAATTTTGCGAGAAGTGGTTGATCTTATACAGAAAAAACAAAGCTCTATTTTGGCGGGCGCACAAGATTGTTCTGCTTTTGTACAGGGCGCCCATACGGGCGAGGTCAGTGTTGGGATTTTGTCTGATATTGGCGTGACGCACGTCCTGATAGGGCATTCTGAACGGCGCCAAATGGGGGAGGGGGCATCCCAAATTCATGCCAAGTTGAAAGCTGCTTTAGAGGGAGGGGTGCATCCTGTTTTGTGCGTTGGAGAAAGCGCCAAAGATTATGCTCAAGGGCTGACCAATAAAGTTTTAGAAAAAGAATTAACAGAATGCCTGGGGAATTTGCCTGTGCAATTCATTGCTTATGAACCCTTGTGGGCTATTGGATCGGGGAAGACGCCTTCGTGGGCTGAGATTGGCAGAATTCATGATTTTATTAAAGCCAAGGTGCAAAGTTTAACAGGCTATAAACCAAAAGTTTTATATGGAGGATCGGTCACCCCCATGAATAGCGCAGAGATTTTAGCCCTTGAAACTGTGGATGGTGTATTAGTTGGGGGCGCTTCCCTAGAAGCTGAAAGCTTTTTAAAGATCGGCAAGAATGCCTAAAATATTCTTTAGTTTTTTAATAATTTTGATGATTGGAGCTTGTGACATGTCAAAAGACACACAATTAATTTCTCGCCAAATCCTTTTTGGCAACCCCGATAAAAGTCTTGTTCGCCTAAGCCCTAACGGAAAATATCTAAGCTATTTGGCGGCCTATGAAGGGGTGATGAACGTATGGGTGCAACAGGCTGATTTATCTGAGGAACCGGTTGTGCTAACCCATGATAAGGGCCGCGGTATTCAAGGTGTGCAATGGATGTTTGACGGGGAAAATATTATTTTTTTGCAAGATGCGAATGGGGATGAAAACTGGCGTCTTTTTTCTGTTAACGTGAACACAAAAGAAATCAAAACCCTTACAGATATTAAAAATGTTCAGGTTCAGGTTTTGGCAAATTCATACAAAAAACCTGAAGATCTTTTGATTGGTCTTAATAATCGCAACCCCCAGTATCATGATGTTTACCGTATCCATGTGCCCACGGGAAAAATGGAAAAGGTTTATGAGAATAATAAATTTGCCGGGTTTTCTTTTGATGAAGAGTTGCAGTTAAAGCTTGCTGTGGATATGGGCCAAGATGGCGGTCTAAATATTTACAAAACAGAAGGAAAAGATTGGGTTTTGTGGAAAAAATTCAATGCGATAGATACGCACATTACAAACATTCTGGAATTGGATAAAACGGCGGAAAATCTGTACTGGGTTGATGGCAGCAAAACAGACAAGGGCGTTTTGAAAAAGACGAATCTTAAGACAGGAAAAAACCAGATTGTTTATGGGGCGCAGAAAGCTACCCTTGGGTCTGTGGTTTTTCATCCCACAGAAAATGTACCTTTGGTGCTGGAGGAACATTATTTAAAACCAGAGCATTTCTTTATTGATAACCCTATAACATCAGTCAAGGAAGATTATGAATTCCTGCAAACGCAGCACAAAGGAGAAATGGGAATCGCTTCAACTTCCCTTGATTTCAACACTTGGTTGGTGACGTTTGTCCTAGATAATGGGCCCACATCTTATTATCTGTATGATCGTAAAAATAAAACAGCTAAGTATCTTTTTACCAATCGCAAAAGTTTAGAAGGACTGCCTCTGGTTCCCATGCATCCTATGGAAATAAAATCCCGGGATGGATTGAATTTGGTTGGTTATTTATCTTTACCCAAGGCATCAGATCTAAACAATACAGGGCGCCCGAATAAACCATTGCCTCTGGTTTTGGTAGTGCATGGGGGACCGGAATCCCGTGACTATTGGGGATATTCTGCCATGGCCCAGTGGCTTACTAATCGGGGATATGCTTGTTTGAGTATTAATTATCGAGGGTCTTCTGGGTTTGGCAAATCTTTCGTGGCAGCAGGCAACAAACAGTTTGCCCGGGCCATGCATACAGACTTATTGGATGGGGTGGATTGGGCCGTGCAGCAGAAAATTGCAGACCCCAAAAAGGTTGCCATTTTAGGGGGCAGTTATGGTGGGTATGCGACTCTGGTGGGTATGACCATGACGCCGGATGTTTTTGTTTGTGGTGTTGATATTGTAGGCATGTCGAACCTGGAAACCTTGATGCAGTCGATCCCCCCTTATTGGAAGCCCATCATTAGCAGTTGGTATGCAAAGGTGGGGAACCCCAATACGCCTCAGGGACGCAAGTTGCTGCGTGAGAGGTCTCCGCTTTATTACGTAGATAATATCAAGAAGCCTTTGCTTATTTTTCAGGGGGCTAATGATCCCCGGGTTAAACAAGCCGAATCAGATCAAATTGTTAAAGCTATGAAACAGAAGAATATTCCCGTACACTATGTGATATACCCAGATGAAGGGCATGGATTTGTTAGGCCAGAAAACAAAATTTCCTTTTATGGGGTGACAGAAAGTTTTCTAGGTAAATTTTTAGGGGGCGCGGTTGAGCCCATGGGGGATGATGATAAAAAATCATCCATGCAAATTATAGAAAAAGGATTTTAAATCGTGTTAGGTAAAATTTACAATTGGCTTATAGAAAAATCAAAGCATCCCTATGCTGTGTGGTATTTGGGGGCAATTGCGTTTTTAGAAAGCTCAGTTTCCTTCTTGCCGCCAGATCCTATGTTGATTCCTATGGTTGTGGCTAATCGTTCTAAGGCCTGGTTTTTGGCCTTTGTAACGACCATGTCTTCGGCAGCAGGGGGCATTTTAGGGTATGCTATTGGATTTTATTTATTTGATGTAATAGGAATTCCCATTTTAAAAACCTATGGTCTTTTGCCAGAGTTGGCGGCTTTTCAAAACTGGTTTCATAAATGGGGCGTTTGGGCCATTATTTTAAAGGGATTCACACCCATTCCCTTTAAGTTGGTCACCATTACCTGTGGGGCTATTAAGTTTTCTTTCTGGTCTTTTTTGGGGGCGTCTATTCTGTCCCGAGGGGTGCGTTTCTTTGTTGAAGCTTTCCTGCTATGGAAATTTGGTCCTAAGCTCAATAATATCATTCAAAAAAATATTATGCTGATGTTTGTTGGGTTTCTGGTGGCGTTGGTGGTGGGCGTTTGGATGCTTAAGTATTTGTAAAACTTGCCCTTTTGTTATCTTCTATCTGACGTTTGTTTTTCTCCTTGAAATTAAAAAAAAACTTCCTACATATGGGAGGTGTCAACACCATTAAGGAGAATTGAAAGATGAAGAAATATTTGTACTTAGGATTGTTTGGATTGTTGTGTGGTCAGCCTTATTCCCAAGGTGCATCTAAAAGTGAAGAGGCTGTAGATATGGACTTTCTTTACGCTAGAAATATAGATGATGTGGGCTCCTGTTATCTTAAACACATGGATGAAATATCGGAGATTGCTGTGGGAAGAGCCCAGTATAACAATCATTTAATAGAATATTTGGAGTCACAAGTGCCATTAAATGAAAAAATAAAGTTTATTTCAGATACAGTTTTTAACATCGATATCAATCCAACGGAAGGTAGGCAAAAGCTGGACGACATGATCCCAGTAATACGTAATGACTGTCGTCTGTGGGAGGGCATTATAACTTTCATAGACCTCAAGCAAGTTAGTACGTTAGACGTCACCTTGAGGTATTATATAAGAGAGAGGCTTTTGTCTGCAGAAGATAACTTGTCAAGTCGAAAGCAAAGACGAGCTGATAGAAAGAAACCTATAATTACTATTCAAAACGAGGCCAATGAAGTAATTTATTTAAGACAGTGTTTAACACTATTAAAACCGCTTTTTTGCCCACAGATTTGTGATGAAGACATTGAAATGTATAGGGGTAGCTTTACCACAATACTTCCGAAACCCTCCTACTATCGAAAGGTAGTGACCAGCATGACAGAGAAAACTAATTATTACACAAAAGAGATTTTGAAAATTTCTGTGGGCGCAGGAAAGGTTGTTCCTGAAGTTCAACATTATGCAGCGGCTATAAAGAAAATAAACTGGGATATAGAAACAAATGTTAAAATTCAGGAGTATTGTGGAGCCCCTAAAACAAAGGTAGAAGAGGCGCTAGAGATTCCTGCAATGGTAAGAGAAGAAATTGTGCTAAAAGCTTTTAAAGCTCTTACAGCTGGGTTACAAAAATTTATATGGGTGCAGCTAGAATTAGAACTTTTGTTAGAAAAAGTTAAGTCAAATCAGTTAGAGTTAATAGATGTACCCCGAAATACAGATAGGACTGTAGTTTCTGCAGGAGGAGGCCCTGCTGATGAAATCTTAGAAGAAGCTAACCGAAATCTAGCTGGCGCTCCAGAAGAAATTTTGGAGGCAACGACAGCAGAACTTTCAAGGCGAGTAGGTGCCGATGAAAAGTCCAATGCAGGAATAACTGAGCAGCCTATTGAGGCTCTGAAAAAACTGGGTGGAGCAGCTAAAAAAATAGTGACGACACTATCTCGAGAAGATCAGCTTGCATTTGCCCTTAAAGCTAAAGAAGACCGACTTAAAGAGGACATCAGAGGGTTTGTTATGGGAAAAACTGCGAAATATGAAGCTCTTAATCCTATTTTAAATCGTCTAAACGTTATTCCTGAAATTAATGGCAGTAATGTGCGGGTTAGAATCCCTATTAATGGGCAGATGGATAAATTTATTACCCGGTTTTATCATGCTCCCCATCGGCCAGATGGAAGCTATGATATTACTGCTTTCTGGAGGTCTGCAGTTAAGAAAGCGTTCGAAGATGCAAAATGGATTTAAGGAAAGTGGTATTACCCCTTCTGAGTCCACTGACCGGACTCATCCTGCTGCCAATAGGCAAGGGTATGATCAGGCGTGTTATATTCTTTCCATAGGGATCGAGCAGCAGTCAGATCATCATCTTTGTTGCCATCAAAAATATAGGCAATGCGTTCAAAGCCATCAAAGTTTTCAACAGGAATGGGCCAGGTTAGAACCAAGACCTTTGACTCATTAGGATTTTCTTGCGCTGTTGATATCCAAACAGGTTGGTCCTTCGGGCGCCCCTCTTTTTTTGTGCCGTGGGGAAGGAAGCCTTCGGGGTGATAGGTCCACAATTGGTCATTCAAAATTTGCACATCAGCTTCAGTTGAGGCTACCACCACACACCGCAGATTCTGCTGTAGAACCTTTTCTAGCAGCTTGGGCAATGACTTCCCAAGACTGAGGCGAGTGAGGTGGTAGAAGCTAATTTGCACGCTTTAGATACCTCTTTTTAAAACACCTAGTGTTTTTCGTAGAACTTATGCACCAATGTATTCAACAACCGAACACCAAAACCCGTTGGAATGGGGTAGCATCCTGAAAATATATTTTTTTCATGGTTCCAGGAAGTTCCAGCGATGTCCAAATGAGCCCAAGGTGTTTTATTCACAAAGCGCTGCAAGAAGTGAGCGGCGGTGATGCTGCTTGCTCCGTTATCACCAACATTCTTCACGTCAGCGATTTTAGAGTCTATGTCCCGATCATACCGTTCATCCATAGGCAGTTGCCAGACTTGTTCTTTCGTTTCTTCACCCGCTTGTTTGATTTTGTGGGCAAGGCCTTCATCATTTGAAAATAAGCCAGCGAATTTACTGCCCAGGGATACAACAATGGCGTTTGTAAGGGTCGCCAAGTCAATCATAGCCTTGGGTTTGAAACGGTCTTGGGTGTACCATAGGGCATCAGCCAACACCAGGCGGCCTTCTGCGTCCGTATTCAAAATCTCAATGGTTTGTCCAGACATTGATTTCACAATATCCCCAGGGCGTTGAGCGTTTCCGTCAGGCATATTTTCAGTCAACCCAACCACACCCACCACATTCACCTTGGCTTGGCGGCTGGCTAGTACATGCATCAATCCTGAAACGGCGGCAGCGCCGCACATATCCATCTTCATTTCATCCATCCTAGCGGAAGGTTTTATCGAAATTCCCCCGGAATCAAAGGTTACCCCTTTTCCAACGAAGGCAATGGGGGCTTCATCCTTTTCAGCGCCGTTCCACATCATAATAGCCAAATAGGATGGTTTTGTGCTTCCCTGGCCAACACCCAGCAAGGCATGCATCCCCATTTTCTCCATATATTCTGTATCAAGAACTTCAAGTTTTACCCCCAGCTTTGTTAGGGTTTTAAGTTCCTTCACAAAGGTTTCAGGGTACAAAACATTGGGGGGTTCTATGGCTAAGGTTCTGGCAAAAAAGACGCCTTCGGCAATTTTTTCTTCTTCAGCAAACAGATCAGTCGCCACTTTTGGGGAATCGGTTACAATAGAAACGTCCTTAATGTGGGTTTTGTCTTTTTCTTTTAGTTGAGTTTTGTATTTGGTGAACTCATAAGAGCGCAACAACAACCCACTACCTACCAGAGCGGCCAGTTTTGGGTTCTTCAGGTGGTCACTTTCAACCAAATCGAGCATAATTGTGATGTTTTTATCGGGGATTTTTTTTGCTTCAACGATAATGTGAGCGCCAATTTCCATAGCATCCAGCGCTTTTAGATGCTCTTGTTTTCCAAGTCCAAACAAAACGATGCGTTGCAATGAAATGCCTGCGGGGGCAATCATGGATAAAAATTCTCCTTTTTTGCCAGAAAAATGGGTGCAGGTAAGGGATTTTTTGATCAAACCAGAGGTTTTTTCGTTCAAAAGTTCGGCGGCAGCAGTAAAAGTTCCTTCCTCAAAAATACCAACGAAAATGGATCCTTGAGTAGGCAGTTTACTAGAAGAAAATACGATATTCATTAGGGTGGCTCCTCAATTTTTACTATTGCAGATCTTTTATCACTTTAAAAACATTCATGCAAATAGATGTTTGATTTTTTTCTAATCTTGTCGCTTAATAAAATAAAGACAATAAAAAATGGGGGCGCCATCATGATAAAAATCATTCTTTCACTAGTCGTTTTAGGGTATTCATTTCAATCTAAGGCGGCAATGGTTAACTTGCTAGAAGATGCCTATGATCGAGGTGCCTATAAAACTTTTTCTCTAACTGTTCAGGAATATCTTGGGGTAGTTCCCGTGAATCCAGACAATCTAGATCATCAAAAATTTGCAGCCTTAATGCTGGCCGCGGGGCAATCTACTTTGATTTTGCCAACCGACGGTACAGCTAAAACTCAGTTTATAGCGAATGTGAAGCAATTGATAACAGTGACTTGGGCAGCTAGCCCTAAAAATCATGCTTATTCCCTTATAAAAGCTTTGTGGCATGTTAATAAGATGCTCGATGGGCAAACTTTTCCAGCTTCCTATGCGGATTTATTTTCAGATCCTCGCAGTGCCGACACGGGAAGAGCAATTTTAAAGAAGATTGCAGATAAAACAAGGCCTTCTCAAAAGCATGCGGCTTATCTTCTATCAAAGATTTCTGTAACCCCAACTGAAGATGATGACGATGATCTTCTTGTTCCAACAGCTGATCCCTCTAACAGTGAGAGCATAAAATATTGGGTTCTTGCAGCTCAATTAGGGCATGTGGATGCTCAAGTTGGGGTCCCTAGCAATTGGAAAGATGAGGATCAATTTTTCGATTCAGCTGAGTGCTGGTGGTGTATTCCCAATTGTCAGGACGCTGAATCTTGTGATCAAAAATTACGGGCTTGCTGCGGATGTGGCCCCTCTGCCTTTTTAAAAGGCGGAGTGGGCATTAACTGTTGTTTATGCGGCATATCAACAACTCATAACTGTGAAAGCATGGCCAAATATTTAACATCAGGCTGTTTTAGCACCCTACATGCGATAGAGCTTCCCTTGAAAATCATGGGGCTTCTTGTTAGTGCGGCAGTAACAGTGGTGGCGGCAGCTGGGGGCCCCGTTCTACCTATTGCTGCTGCAGGAACTGGTATTGCTGCTTGCTTAGCGGGCGCAAGAAAGATTGAGGATGAAGCTAAGCCAACAGCACCTGGGGCAGGGTCTGCGCCCACTGCGGTTCAACCCATCAACTGATTCTTTTTGAAGAGAATTAGATGGGAAATTTCAACTTGACCCAATGGGGGCGACCAGATAATCTATACCTATAAATATAAAAAAATCTAGGGAGAGTAAAAATGCGCGAGCGCAATGTAACAAGAGCCGATCTTGCTCAGGCTTTGAATGCTAAACTTCGTTTTACTAAGACCGAATCTCTGAAATTGATTGATCATGTGTTTTCTGAGCTTACAGATGCTTTGAAAAACAGCAAGGAAGTTAAAATCCCTTTTTTTGGTGTATTTTTTGCACGCATGAAGAAAGAAAGAATAGGCCGTAATCCCAAAACCATGGAAGCTCATAAAATTTCTGCCCGCAAAGTTGTAGGATTCCGCGTCTCCCGCCTGATGAAGGAACGGGTTAATATGTATGTACAAAAGAAGATAAAACCCTAATATTTCTTCCATAAATTAACCGTTGAGCAACGCAACTAGTCGTCGTCAGCTTACAGATTTTTCGAAAAGACGCGACAACCTAACAAACTGCTCAATAGACAGATCTTCAGGTCTGTCCATAGGGTTAAAACCATTTTTCTCTAAAAGGCTTTCAAGATTTTCTATATTAAGCTGTTTCAAGGAAACCCGAATCATTTTACGACGTTGTTGAAACACCAACTGAGTTAGATTTTCCAAGTTAGTCAACTCTTCGTCAGAAAGGGTCTGATCTTTGGGAACAAGTTGCAAAACGCTAGACATAACCTGCGGGGGTGGATTAAAAGCCTGGGGCGGTACGTCAAAAAGCTTCTGCACCTCACATTTGATTTGGCACAAGATTGACAGACTCCCATAGGATTTGGTGCTGGGAGCCCCTGCAATGCGCTCAGCCACTTCTTTTTGGACCATAAGAGTCATAGAGGTGATTTTGTTGAGCTCCCCAAGCCATCGAATAATCAAAGTTGTTCCTATGTTATAGGGCAAATTAGCGATGATTTTTATTTTGGGTTCATCAAGTTTAGACAAGGGAAACTGCAATGCATCACTCATAATCAGCTGAAAACGATCAGGGTATTCAGATTCCAGGGGCTTTAGCCGAGAGAAAAATTGGGGGTCAATTTCAAGAGAGTACAACTTTTTGATAGGACTTTTGAGTAAAGTTTTGGTCAGAATACCAGGTCCTGGGCCAATTTCCAAAACAACGTCAGAAGAACTTAGGTTCGCTGCGGCAACGGTTCTATCTACAACATCCTGGTCTTGCAAAAAATGTTGCCCAAGCTTTTTCTTGGGAATAATTCTAGACACGAATATCTATGGCGGCTACTCGCCTTAAATCCCGTATTTTTTGTTGGGCAATAGCTTCAAACCGTTGGTTAGAGATTTGATCCAAGGTTTGCTCCTTAGTCATAGATTCAGGGTGCAAATGACCCTTATGGCAAATTATAAAGTATACAATGACATTGTTGTTGATAATGCCCGAACTTGGTTCATTCACCCGAAGATTAGCCAAGACCATCTGCAGATCAGGGGATAAATCCTCAATGCGTACATTCTTATAGATATTGATGTTTGAATTTTCAATTTGCTCTGTCAATTGGTCAAAATCTTGACAATTTTTAATGGTACTTACCAGGTCATCCAAGCGTTTTTTCTCAGCAGCCAATTTTTCTGGGTTTTCAGCAATGTCGTCTGAAATTTTAATTTCTAACTGACGCGCTGTAATTACTTCTTCCATTTGCTCAAAGTTAATGCGATCTCTTAAAAACAAGATCTGATAGCCATCTTCTGTCCGCAAAATAGCTGTGGAGTGGTTCAAGGAAATAGACCTTAGGACCTCAAGAATCTGATCATCCAACTGATCTTCGGCAATCCAACCAATATCGCCCCCACGTAGGGCTGAAGGAGAATCTGATAACTGCTGAGCCACCACTATAAAGGGCTGGCCTTTCTTTAGGGCCTCAAGGGCTGCATTAATTTTAGCAAAGGCTGAATCTTCTTCCGAGGGATCATCCACATACACAACAATTTCGGCCAATTGAAATTGAGGTGTCTTCTTGGCAAGTTTGCGAATAGTTTCTTGTTCATCTAGCTTGCTAACCCGGAAAACATCACGATAGCTTGCACCAATTAGGTTGCTCCAGGCAATTTGTGCCCAAATCTTTTCTCGCAGGGTCTCAAAAGGAACCTTGTCGTGGACCAGTTTTCTTTTCAGGCCACCGGGGGACAAACTATTTTGTTTTTCAATATTGCGGATTGTTTCATCAATTTCTTTGTCAGAAACACTCAAGCCGCTTTTTTTGGCAACTTGAATTTGAAGGCGTTCATCAATCAATTGCTTCAAAATGATAGATCTTATCTTCTTATAGTCGTCAGATTCGGAGGAAAGGGCCTTAAAACGATCGCCCAGAACCAACCTTAAGCGATCTTCCAAATCTTTTGTGCTGATAATGTCGTCATTCACAACGGCGGCGATTTCTATTTTTCTTTCACCTTTTTTTGTGTGCACTTTCTGTGAGGCGACTGTATTAATATGAACATTCAAAAGGGGAGCTGACTTAGGATCTTCCCCGATGGGTGACAAAGGAAGATCATCTTCAGCTGCCTCCATAAGATCCATTTCTTGCTGAAGGGGAGGGAGCTCTAAAGAAGCCTGGGCCCATAGGGCAAAGGTTCCTATTAGGATCGAATACAGTGGAATTAAAATTTTTTTATGATATGTTCTCATAGTCTCTTGGAAAAAAGCCACAAACCAGCTACAAATATATCTATATTGAACCTATGACATGAAGTCAAATATTTTTAGTGTGTAATTAATGCGATCCGTAAGAAAATTTTCACGTTACATTCTGCGTCAGCTTTTTGTGAGCGCATTCCTTGTGTCTGCCATTTTGGTTGGAACCCTATGGATTGTACAGTCTTTGAAATTCTTCGATCTTGTTTTGAAAACTCAAGAGTCTTTATCTTCTTTCCTTTCTTTAATGCTTTATGCCTTGCCAGACTTGTTAGTCATCATTATCCCATTGGCCTGCTTTGTTGCGGTTTTGTTTGTGTATAATAAGCTGCATAGTGATCGGGAATTATCTGTATTATCGGCAGCGGGTTTTAGCCCCTGGGTTTTGGCAAAGCCTGCCTTAAAGTTTGGATTGACGGCCACTTTCTTGATTTATGCCATTAATATTTTTGTTTTGCCCTGGTCTTTTCAAAAGATGAGAGATCTGGAATATGATTTAAAGAAATCCTTGCCGGGCATTTTGTTGCAAGAGGGGGTTTTTAACTCGTTTAACGATATCACCATCTATGTGCATGAAAAGCAGGGGAATGATTTAAAAGGCGTGCTTGCGTACATGCAAAAAGACGGTGGACGCCCATCAACCTTTCTGGCCAAAGAAGGGCGCCTTGTATTTATGGGGCAAACACCTCAAATTGTGATGGTAGATGGGTCTCGTCAAGAGTTTGATCCCCAAAATAAAAGTTTGTCTGTGCTTTATTTTGATCAGACCGTGGTTTCTCTATTCGAAGAACAGCTGAATCAGGCGGCTAGACCCAAGAAGCCCTATGAGCTGACTTTGGGGGAACTTTTGGCGCCCGACTTTGTTGTAAATTTTGCCTCAAAACAACGTTTATACGCTGAAGGCTATCAAAGACTGTTGACACCATGGTACGCTTTTGGGTTTATTAGTGTGGTCTTAAGTTTTCTGCTGCTGACACCTTTTCGACGGCAAGCGCAAACGGGGGCTATCTTCAAAAGTGTTATGGCGGTTTTAGCATTGCAAGTATCTTGTATTTTTTTGATTAATTTAGGAACCCATTATTGGCAGGCTCTTTGGGGGGCTTATGCTTTGATGGGGATGGCCATTACGGGGTGCCTATTCGCCTTGCGGGAACCGAAGATATGAAATCTTATGTTTTTCCTAGGTATCTTGCTAAACTGCTTAGTTCTTGGTTTGGTATTTTAGCTTTTGCTTTTTCCTTTATTATCCTTCTTTTTAATACAATAGAATTGTTGCGACGTACGCACAACCATAGCCATATTACTTTAAGAAAAATCTTACCTATTAGCTTGATGGAACTTCCTAATTTACTGGATCAATTGACCCCATTCATGTTCCTTTTTGCAACCATGTTTGTTTTATGGAATCTAAGCCGTAAGTCGGAACTGGTGGTGGTCAGGGCGGCTGGCTTTTCAATTTGGTCTGTTTTAAATCCCCTGGCTTTGTCTGCGGCTGTTTATGGGGTTTTGTATCTTATTTTGTTGAACCCCTTTATTTCCCTGACGCATCGAGAGGCTGACCGCGTTTTTGGCAAGGTTTTTGGGCAATCTCGCGATCTATCTGCGCTTTCCAAGACGGGCGTGTGGTTGCGACAGTCGGAAGAAAATTCCTATACCATTGTGCATATTGGAACGGTAGAAAACACAAAAAGTTTCAAAAACATTACCTTGTACAATTTTTCCCAAGACAGTGACTTTTTTCATAGAATCGATAGCCCCCAGGCTTTTTTGACGGAAGAGGGCTGGCTTTTGAAGAATGCGTCTCTTTCTGAGTCCAATGAACTGATTGAGGATGTGGGCGATTACCTGTGGTCAACAGATCTGACCATGACAAAACTGCAGCAAAGTCTTGATTCTCCTTACTCAATGTCTGTATGGAAATTACCAGGTTTTATCACTTTGATGGAAGAGTCTGGTTTTTTAAGCCATGAGTATAAACTGCATTTTTATACTCTGCTTCTTAAGCCCATACTTTTTATAAGCATGGTGTTACTGGGTGGGATTGTGGCCTTTCAAAACTCAAGGCGACAAAACGGTCTTCGGCTGATTATCACAGGCCTTTTTATGGGCTTTGGCCTTTATTTATTGCACTATTTGTTCTATTCCCTGGGCAAAACATCTGCAGTTCCTATTTGGATTTCAGCGTGTGCCCCTACCTTTATTAGTTTGCTTGTTGCTATTATTTTATTGTTACATCTAGAGGAACGTCCAAAATGAAGCCAGTTCTGTATCTCCTAATCATTCTTATGTGCAGCCTGTCTGCCCATGCAAAGCAGCGAGATCCTATCAGTACACTTTCTAATGTGACTCACTCGGATGAAAAGAAAAAGCTTAAGGATCAAGATGTGTTGGTTCACGCGGATGATGTGACCTATGAAGACGAGCTAAGTCTGGTGATTGCCCGGGGAAATGTGCAAATTTCTGACGGGGAAGAGGTTTTACGGGCCGATACTGTCACTTATAACAAAAAGCTCAATACGGTTTCTGCCTCAGGCAATGTGCGCCTTTATAAACAAACGGGTGAATTGATTACGGGAAATTACGCCGAACTTAGCGACGCTATGAAAAAGGGATTTATCGACAAAATTTACCTTGTAACGCCCTTTGAAGAAAGATTTGCGGCAGATAAGGGGTATAAAGACGACAAAATTATTACCATGGAAAATGCTATTTATTCTCCCTGTGAACTTTGTAAGAAAGATAAGCATAGATCGCTTACATGGCAGGTAAGGGCTTCTAAAATCATTCGTGATGAAGAGAGCATGGATATTTCCTATCGGAATTTAGTTCTAGATTTTAAGGGTGTGCCAGTCTTTTATATGCCTTACTTTAAGCATCCCGACCCTAGTGTTGAAAGAAGATCTGGTATTTTAATGCCATCTTTTTCAAATAACAGCGAGCTGGGGAGTACGGTTATTGTTCCCCTTTACTGGACGATAAACCCCCAAAATGATATTACCTTGCAACCGACTTATATGTCTAAGCAAGGACCCCTGGTTAGTGGAGAATATCGCGGCCTTTTTACGAAGGGATTTATTAATCTTTCTGGAAGTACGACCAAAACGAATGATATTACGGGAACACCCACAACCCAAAAAACAAATCCCTCAGAGCAGCACGGGCACTTTTTGGGATCAACCCGCTTTGATTTAACAGATCATTGGCGGTTTAAGGGTGATATGGCGCGGGTTTCAACACCCACCTATTTCCGTAAATATTTTTTCATAGAAAATGGCCGGTATTATGGCAACAGCACCTTGGATAGTCAGGGATTTTTCGAAGGATTTTATGACAAAAACTACATTGCCGTGGGGGCCTATGACTTTCAAAATTTAAGTGCTACGGTCAGCAATAAGACAGCACCTTTAATAGCGCCTGTTGTTGAAATGGATCTTCGGTCTGACACAGATTCTTTGGGCGGCACGTGGCATGGGGGCTGGGATCAAAACTATATTACGCGTACTTTAGGAACAAAGGTGGGCCGTGTCTCTACCTGGGGAAACTATAATCTGCCCTACATTTCCTCAATTGGCACATCACACCTTTTAGAAGCGGAAGTGCGTGGGGATGTTTATGATATTCGCAACTTTCAATATGCCGGTAGCAGCGATCCAGCTGTGAAGCAGACAAAAGGGCGGGTTATTCCGACTCTTTCTTTGAGTAATGGGTATCCTTTGATTCAGTATTTCGGGAAAAATTCTTTTGTTTTGGAACCCACAGTAAAGGGGGTTTTAGCCCCCAACAACATGAATAATATCAAGTTGCCCAACGAAGATAGCCAAGACTTTGAATTTGATACAACCAATCTTTTGAAAACAGATCGCTTCCCTGGATTTGACTTGGTGGATGGGGGGCAACGGGTCAGTTATGGCGTAAATTTCAACTTTTATAATGGAAAATCTGATCAGCTTGTTAAAGGTTTTGTGGGGCAAAGCTATAGCTTTTCAAAAGAGCGGCAATTTCCCCAGTACAGTGGTGTGTATAAAGGAAAATCAGATTATGTAAGTTCTTTGGGTGTTATGCCTCATAAATATTTAACAGCCAATTGGATAGCCAGATTCGATAGAAAAGATCTGAAAGTAAATAAGAATTTGATCCAAGTTGTTGCGGGGCCACCTATTCTGACCCTCAATTTGGATTACGTGATGATTGCACGCCAATTTGTGAACAACCAGTATGTTGAGCGCAAACAGCTCACAACAGCCCTTAGTAGTCAATTCCATGAGGAATGGAGCACCTATCTTAGGGTTACAAAAGAATTAGGGAGCTACCAACCCGGAGATCTAGAGCATGGTGCGGGGCTTAAGTACCAAAATGACTGTTTTTTCACACACCTTGAAGCCTTTAGAACTTTCTACCAAGATCGTGATCTGCGGCCATCTAAAACCGTTATGTTGACTCTGGGCTTCAAGAATTTGGGTTCCTATTCAACGGGTAGATTGAATCTGAATACAATTGGGCAAACAATTCCAGATGACCCCAATGCCCCCACAACTGCCCCAGTGCCATAAAAAAACATGAAGCAACTTATCGCTAAAAGTTTAATCCTGGCCGCAATTCTTTTGATGGATTTGCTGGCGGGGATGGAATTTGACCTGTTTGCCCCCAGTTTTCCTGAGTTGCAACAACAGTTTAACCTGACCCCATTTTGGGTTGAGGCTCTGTTGTCTGTCAACTTCATAGGCTATTTTCTAAGTTTATTTGCTGTAGGCAGTCTAGCAGACCGATACGGGCGCAAACCCATTATCGTTCTGGGGCTTGTGATCTTCATTCTGGGGAGCATTATGTGTTTATATTCGCCCTCCTATGCCGTTCTGTTGATTGGTCGGTTTTTCCAGGGGGTAGGGGTGGCTGCCCCAGCAATTCTGAGCTTTTTAATCATTGCAGATATTTACCCCCTTAAGCAGCAACAGTCTTTGTATGCGGTTCTTAATGGGGTTATGAATGCTGCCGTTGGCATAGCACCTGTTCTGGGTAGTTATATCAGTTTGTATTTCCATTGGCAGGGGAATTTTGTGGCTCTTTTGTTGTTAGGGGTGGCTACCTTGTTAATGACTATACCCTTTATTCCGACTGCAAAAGCTGCTGATCATAAGGAACCCTTTTCCCTGAAAGAATACCTGCCCATATTTAAGTCAAAACCCTTGCTTTTGATCATGTTGCATTTCGTTTTTGCCTATACTCCTTATTGGATTTTTGTGGGTATGTCACCTTTACTGTATATGGAGGAGCTGGGGGTAAGTTTGGCCTATTTCGGCTACTATCAGGGGGCTTTAGCCCTTTTATTTGCCGTGGGGACGTTGCTTTCAACCATGCTGGTCAATCGGTTTGATCAAAAGAAAATGTTGCGGATTTCTTTGTGTCTGGAATGGGGATCTCTGCTGAGTATTGCTGTTATTACCTTTTCGAATAGCACAAATCCCTTATTTATTACCCTTTCTATGTTGCCCTATATTGTGGCGGGAATCATACCTAATATACTGCTTTACCCCATATGTCTGAATTTCATGCCCCAAGCAAAAGGACGGGTGTCTGCGGCTTTGCGGGGCACCCATCTGGTTTGCACGGCTATTAGCCTTCAATTGGCCGGATACGTCTATTCTGGTTCTTTTAAAAGCATAGGTCTGCTTATGATAGTTTTTGTCTTTTTAGGAGCCCTTATGTTGGGCTGGGCTCTTAAAAACGCCGAACTGATGAGCTTCCTTGAAAAGAAGGAATGAGCGAAGCAATCCAGCTTTTTCTTTTCTTGCCTTCCCCCGAGGACCCACGCCTTACTTATGGCCGGACAGCCTTAGATTGCTTTATGTATCTTTAGCTTAGGGTGCTTGAACGTCATCTGGGAACTTGCTTTTCCTATAATATATTCTGCGAAATAGCGTGAGGAAAAATCCAAGCACAAGTCCTACAAAAATAACTCCACACCACTTAAACAATGATAGTGTGCTTTGTACATATTTTGCGATATTTTCTGAATTTCCAAGAAACTCAATCGCATCCTTTGCTTCAAAGGAAGCCGAAGCAGGAGGTGATTTCAAAAGACCCTTTTTTTCGATCTCTCTAACCTCTTCTAAAGTATTTTCAAAGTAGCTTCCAACACTCGCACCCCCTAGTGTCACTACTCCAGACAATAAAAGTAAAAAGAACAATATTATCAAAATAATGGTATGTATTCATCTCAATTTCTTATAAGTCATTATTTTCTATTACCTCTCATCTTACGTAATATCAATCTTTTTGAAAAAAAGAAAGGGGAAAACCCTCTATTCTTCTCCCTTTACCGGACTCTCCTTGCCATGCAAGGTAATACGGCTGCGGCCAGGATCTTTAAAAATGCCCTGTTTTTTGGGTGATCCCTCTTTATCTGGGTTTAGAAGGGCAACCACCGAAACCATAGCAATGAACAAAACAACCCCCAAAAGCTGAAAAATTAGGAAGTAATCCGTATACAAAACTTCTCCCAAAGATTGAATCTTTAAAACCTCGGTTGAGGAAGTCTGCAAGAATTTTTGTGAAGGGTTCCCCGCCTTAACCAGTAGCAGAAACCCAAATTCTGTCACCATAAGTAAACTGACTATCAGTAGCAAAATTTTTTCAGAAAGTTTTAGCCGAAGATCCTCTGAATTAGGACCCGTTGTCATCATCATGCCAAACAGAAACAGAACAGCAATAGCCCCCACATACATAAGCAGCAAGATAAGCCCCATGAAGTCAGCCTCCATCAAAATTAAAAGAGCACTGGCATTAAAGAAAACCGCAATAAGAGATAGGGCCGCATAAAGGGTTGTTTTGGAAAAAATTAAAAGCGTACAACTGGCGATAATACCGAAAGCAAAGGTATAAAACACACCATCTATAAAATAATCTGTCAAGAAATTCATTGGGGCTCCTGGCTCTTTAGGCGTTCCGCCAAGGCATTTTCCCATTGGTCACCGTTGGATAACAATTTTTCCTTGGTGTACATCAGTTCTTCCTTAGTTTCTGTCGAAAATTCATAGTTGGGGCCCATAACGATGGCCTCAACGGGGCAAGCTTCCTCACACATGCCACAATAGATACATTTTGTCATATCTAAATCAAATCGGGCGGCATAGGGGTGCCCGTCTTCCCGAACAGCGCTTTCGATGGTAATAGCTTGGGCGGGGCAGGCGGCTTCACACAATTTGCAAGCGATACAGCGTTCTTGGCCACTTTCATAACGGCGCAGGGCAAGCTCTCCCCGGAATCTGGGGCTCAAAGGGGCCTTTTCAAAAGGATAATTAAGGGTGACTTTGCGTTTAAAAATATGCGAGAACGTTCTTCCAAACGCTTGGAAAAACCGTCTAACAAGCAAAATCCAGTCCCAATTTACGGTGATCATTATAGAGTTTATCCTACAGGGGTTTTTCTAGTTTGTCACAACCATTTCTAGAAAATAACCATAGTCCAAGTTAATTTCTAGGAAAGATAGCGCTAGAATCCCCCCAAAGATTTGCCTCCCAGAACATGTACGTGGAAGTGAGGTACTTCTTGATGAGCATTAGCACCCTTGTTGGAAATAAGTCGGTATCCATCCTTGTGAGCGCCGGTTTGTTGGGTGACACATTCAACGGCTTTAAAAAACCCTACAATTTCTGGGTCAGAGGCTCGTTGGCTAAAGTCAGAGAAGCACGTATAAGCCCCCTTTGGAATCACCAATATATGAAGGGGCGCCTTCGGAAAAATATCCGCAAAGGCAAGAGCATAGTCATCCTCGTACACTTTTTTGCAAGGAATTTCAGACCGCAAGATCTTGGCAAAAATATTTTCGGGGTCGTAATGTATCATGTTTAGTTCTTTATTTGTTCATGCTTTGTTTTTTCCAGGCTTCCAGCATTTCTTCTACCATAACGATCTTATTCTGCAGGGAACGACGATCATCTTCAATAGTAAGCCCTGCAAGGTCATCATGGTATCGCTTTAGATCAGCTTCCAATACTTTTGGATCCAAATCATTCAGCAAAGAAAAGTTTTCGCAAGAGATCGTGCAAGTTTTCTTAGAAATTGAGGCAAAACCAGACTCTATAAAGTAATATTGAAAGACATCCTGTTTTCTGTGCAAGCGCACAATACCCTTAGTCAAAGCCACAAGCATGGGGGCGTGGTGGGGTAGCACGCCAAATTCTCCCTGATCACCAGGAAGAGTCACTAAATCAAGGTCGTCAACGGTTGCTTTCTTGGCAGGTGCAATAAAGTGACATTGAAGCAAAGGGCGCATGAATCAACTATAAAATCTGTTTTGCCGGCTTCTTAGGTAAATGGCCCAGAACCCAATGAAACTTACGGTCATCAAGAAAAATGCAGGAAGATAAAGGTTTCCGAAATAAGTGACTGCTAATTCCATCAACAGGGGCCCCCCACCGCCGCCTAAAGCCATGCCTACGCAATAGTTAAAGGAAACGCCGCTGTACCTGTCTGCAACGGGGAAAATAGTCTGCACAAAGGCATGTTGAGGGCCCGCAATGCTGGCCACACAAAGCCCCAACAAAATTTGCGCCGCTAGTAACGATCCTGGTGATTTTTGCTGTAATAAATAATACAAGGGCAGGGCGGCAATAAACACAAAAATACAGGCCCGCGTTAACATTTTTGGCCCCCCCATTTTATCCAGAAGGAACCCCATGGTAGGGGCTGAAAATATGTAGACAATAATGCCGACTGAGCTAAATTTCAAAACTTCTCGCTGATCCATGCACAGGTGGTGACACAAGTAAATGTCTAAAAACTTAAACAGAGTATAAGATAAAACACCATTTAAGGTTCCAATAACAATGGTGGTCAAAGAAGAGGACCAATCCCGCGTAATGGCTGACATCAACGGTGCCCGCTCAGTTTTGTGTTCTTTTTTCATCTTTTGGAAAGCCGGGCTTTCAGACGTATAAAGTCTTATGTAAAGTCCAACCAGACTAACCACGCCGCCTAGAACGAAAGCCAAGCGCCATCCCCAACTTGGCATGCCCTCTTGTTTCAGCAAAAGCCCCATCAGGGTCGCAAATAGGGCCCCAATCACACTGGCGCCTGTAATAAGACCACCGGTCATGCCCGGATATCTTTTACCCACATGTTCCAGCGCAAAAATGGCTGATCCGTTATATTCTCCGCCGGTACAAAGGCCTTGGAAAAGACGGCTTGCAATTAAAATAACTGACGCCCACACCCCAATTTGCGTATAGGTTGGCAAAATACCGATAATCAGTGTGGGAATGCCCATCAAAGAAATTGATAGAATCAGCGCCTTGCGACGGCCCCACCTATCCCCAATATACCCAAAGACAGAGGCCCCAAAGGGGCGCATCAAAAAGGCGGCTACAAACCCTACATGGCCAAAGATTTGATTCGTCATGACGTCATCATTGGGAAAGTAAGATTGGGCGATGGCTTCCAGGAAAACAGCATAAAGCATGAAGTCATAGAATTCTAGGGCTGTACCGATAATGCTGGCGAAAAGTATGCGTGTCTTTTTTATCATCAAATGTATTAAAATCCCTTTAAAATTGACCCCGAGTCTAAATCCATCGCAGCCGTCTGTCTAGCAAAAAATTGTCTGGAAATTATTTTCCCCCTTCGGTATGCTAAGGTCATGTTTGAAAATATAAATTGGTTTGATATTGCGATGGTAATCCTTTTGGTGGGGTCAGCTGTCTTTGGCTTCCTGACTGGATTCACAGATAAATTTTTTTCAGCCTTAAGCTGGGTAGGGGCGGGGCTCTTGACCCTACATCTTTACCCCTATTTGCGTCCTTGGGTGGGTTCTTTCATTGATCAAAATTTTTTGGCGGCAATTGTGACCATTGCGGCGGTTTTCCTGGTTCTATTGATTACCTTTAAACTGGGCGTAAGCTTTTTATCCAAAAGCGTGAAAGACAGCCCCCTGGGTAGTTTGGATCGGGGGTTAGGCATTCTTTTTGGAGCATTTACTGGATTTTTATTCCTGATCGCTGTCTATCTAGGGTTGCAGTGTTCCTTGTCTGCTACCTCTTATCCAGAATCTTTAAACAAGTCCAAGATCTGGCCTTTTGTGGCAATTGGAAGCACCTATGTTGAAAGGCTGATTCCCGTAAAATTACCAAAGTTGGACGAGGGACCAACGGCCGCTGAAAATCGGGCCGCACGGGAAAGACTTATGCAGAAATTCTCCCATGCTCCCTCTCAAAAATCCCAAAAGCCCTCCGTCGGCTATCCTGCTAAGGATCGCGCCGCTTTAGACACTATATTTTCTACCACGGAGTAGTTCGTCTTATTACCTTCCTCAGTCCCATTTTTTGCTTTCCTCGGGCTCTCTTTTTTTGCTTTCCTCGGGCTTGACCCGAGGGCCCACGCCTTACTTCTTGCGGCATCCCAACCGGGGTGCGTTCCGCACCCTTAGACCCTCGGGTCGAAGCCCGAGGGAATCAATTTAATTTTCAATCTTTCTAATTAGGGGAGGGAAATCCCTTGGTTCCTGCCAAACAATATTTTCCGATCTCATTTCTCAGCTTTCTCAAGCCCTTATCATTTTCCATAATGAGACTTCTCGTGTTTACGCAGTCTTTCATTTAAAACCCCCTTCAATCCTTTTTTCCGTTTCCTTATAGACAAAGAATCTCTCCGCCATTACTATTGTCACATGAAAAATTTTATCCTCTCCCAGCGCTTTTTTATGTTGTTTCTCTTCATTCTGTCCACAGCAGTTTTGATAGTGAATTTCACCCTGGAGCATGGCTTTCAAATGTTCCCTTGTCAGATGTGTATTTTAGAGCGCTACCCTTATAGTGCCCTCCTTATCCTTTCCATGATCAGTTATTTCTTTCCCTTGCACAAAATAGCGCCTCTGGTTCAGGCTGGTATTATTCTAACCTTGCTTACCAGTTTGGGGCTTAGTTTTTATCATGTGGGGCTTGAATATCACTTCTTTAACCTTCCCCATTTCTGTGGGGGTGGAGATCCGGGCCATTTTGAAAATGTTGAGGCCCTGAAAGCCTATCTTTCTGAACAAACCCAAATTGTTCGGTGCGACATTGTTTTGCTTAAGGTTTTGGGACATTCTTTGGCGGAATGGAATTTCTTTTTGTCTGCGGCTTTGCTGGGCTTGACCGCATATTTCATCAAGAACAAAAAGCATGACGCTGCCTAAAAAAACCATTCAATCCATGGTGCGGGTTAACCATGCGGGTGAATATGGAGCCTTACGCATTTACCAAGGCCAGCTGAAGGTTTTGGGTGATTCTACTGTAGCCCAGGACTTGCAACATATGTTGACCCAAGAACAAGCCCATTTAAAAGCCTTTGAAGATCAATTAAAACTCCACAACACCGCTCCCACCTTGCTGCAACCCCTGTGGGACAAGGGCGCTTTCTTGCTGGGCCTTGGAACAGCTTTGCTGGGCAAGAAAGCTGCCATGGCTTGCACCGTTGCCGTTGAGGAAGTCATTGACGAACACTACCGCAGTCAGCTGGTCCAGTTATCCCAAGACCCCTCTCAGAAACCCCTGGAAACCCTTATTGAGACCTGTCGCCAAGAGGAATTAGACCACAGGTCCATTGCCCTTGAAAGCGGCGCCCGGGAATCAAAAGCCTACGTCCCCCTTACTTTTGGCATTAAAATAGCTTGCAAGGCGGCGATTTTCCTGTCAAAAAAGATATAAGAAACACCTTAATTTAGGGAGACACTTTTTTTCAGAAATTAAGGAGTACGAGTGAAACTAGGGGCGATGGCTTCGACCTGTACTGACTACACGAGAAGCCTGAGATGCCGCGGTTTTGCGAGGTAATCGTTAATTTGTGAAAAAAGTAAACAGGAGAATACCATCATGATTAATTCCGTCAAAAGAATCATCGTTGCCGCCCATTACAAAGGTGCCCGCTTTATTGAAAGCCAGGGGATTGTTGTTCACGGTGTTTTGGCTGAATTGCATAATGAGCATGTGGGAACTCATGACGAGGCAGAACACCGCACCCATGAGCGTTGCATTGAAAAAGAGAAATTCTCCCACCAAATTTGCCACGAATTAAAAAGAATATTAGAGCTATCTCCCTCTCACACAGAAGTCATTCTGGTGGCTGAGCCCAAGATGCTTGGCTTGCTGCGGGAAGATATGGAAAAGGAACTGGCTCATGTGACTGTCTACAAGGCTTTGCACGTGGACCCAGCTCGCCTAAGCTTGAAAGATATCGAAGCAAAAATATTTGAATAATAAAATAGCTGGATCGCCACGCCCTGCCGGGCTCGCGAAGACGAGAAAGAGTCGTCCTTGCGAGGAGAATCAACGATTCGACGAAGCAATCCAGCTTTCTTTTAAATCTTTTTTATGCTAAAAAATTCCTTATGGAAAAGCATTTCTACATCACAACACCTATTTACTATCCCAACAGTGTTCCCCACATTGGGTCTGTTTACACGACCCTGTGCTGCGACATGATTGCGCGCTTCAAGAAGCTGGATGGCTACACTGTAAAGTTTTTGACCGGCACAGATGAACATGGCCAAAAGATTGAAAAAGCAGCAGAAGACAACCATGAAACCCCTCAAGAATTTGTGGATACTCTTTCGGCCTCTTTTCGAAAGGTTTTAGAGGTCTATAATTTTTCCTGCAGTGATTTCATCAGAACCACGGAAGATCGTCACAAAAAGGGCGCTCTGGCCTTTTGGAAGACCTTAGAAGATAAAGGCCACATCTACCTGGCCAATTATGCGGGCTGGTATTCCGTTCGGGACGAATCCTTTTACACAGAAACGGATCTGGTTGACGGTAAGGCCCCCACAGGCGCCCCCGTGGAATGGGTGGAAGAACCCAGCTATTTCTTTAATCTTTCCGCCTGGCAAGAAAAACTGTTGGAATTTTACGATCAAAACCCGGATTTCATTGCCCCTGCTTCCCGCCGTAACGAAGTCATCAGTTTTGTAAAAGGCGGCCTGAAAGACCTATCCGTTTCGCGCACATCCTTTTCCTGGGGCATCCCCCTGCCCTCGCATCCCGATCACATTATGTATGTTTGGTTGGATGCCCTTAGCAATTATATTACGGCCCTTGGCTATCCTGATACTCAGACTTCTGATTATAAGAACTTTTGGCCCGCTGATGTTCATATGGTGGGCAAAGATATTCTGCGCTTTCATGCGGTTTACTGGCCGGCCTTTTTGATGGCTGCAGGACTCCCTCTTCCCAAACGTATTTTTGCTCATGGCTGGTGGACAAACCGGGGGGACAAAATCTCTAAATCCCTAGGCAATACCATTGATCCCTTTGATTTGGCGGATCGTTTTGGGGTTGATCCTGTACGATATTTTCTGCTGCGGGAAATTCCCTTTGGTAATGATGGGGATTATTCCGAACAGGCCTTAATCCAACGCATCAACAGCCAACTTTCTAATGAATTTGGCAACCTGGCCCAGCGGACCCTTAGCATGGCTTGGAAAAACTGTGATGCCCGCATTCCAACCCTGACAAAGAAACTGGAAAAAATCGACGAAGACCTTTTGAACCAGGCCTATCAGATGCTGCCGGAACTGCGCTCTTTCATTGACCAACAGGCAATCCATAAATATGCAGACCTTGTGTGGACACTGGTAACACAAGCCAACAAATACGTTGACGAGCAAGCCCCCTGGGCACTTGCCAAAACTGATCCAGAACGAATGGAGGTTGTGTTATATGCAGTGGCTGAATTGCTCAGATGTTTGGCCATTTTGCTGCAACCCATGATTCCTGAATCAGCGGGCAAGCTTTTAGATTATCTTTCCGTTCCCCAAAATGAACGAGACCTTACCTTTTTATCAGCAGCCTATGCTGTAAAACAAGGGATTACCCTTACCAAACCAGAACCTCTTTTTCCAAGGATTATAACGAGTATTTAACATGACGACAGAAATAGAAAATGAATTTTCCCGCATTCTGCAAACCCATGGATTAGGGATTGCGGAAAAACCCCTTGCCTATGAAGCCACCCCCAATGAGTGCCGAAAAATAGCCGATCGCTTCCAGATTTTGGCCATAAAAAGCTTTAAAATAACGGGCGTTATTCAAAAATTGCCTGACGGGTTTTTTCAGGTAAAAGCCTCTCTGAAAGCTGAAGTTTTGCAAAATGACATCGCGACAACTGAGGAATTCTCCCAGTCTATTGCGGAAACCATAGTTTTGGTTTTGGCTCCAAAATCATCAGTTCCAAAGGAAGAAGATCTTGAGGTGAATGAGGATGCAGTGGAAACCATTCCTCTGGGCCGGGATGGTTCCATTGATATTGGCGAAATTTTTGTTCAATACCTTAGTTTGTCAATCGACCCCTATCCCAGTATTTCAAAACCTTAGATCCCCATGGAATGGAAGCGGTCCACCAATTTTGTTTCCTATCCTGAAGCTCTGGAATTTATGGACACTTACGTTGAAAGCATAAAAACAGGTACTCCTAACCTGGGCTGGTTTTTAGAGCACCCTCCCCTTTTCACCAAAGGGCTTCAATCAAAACCGGAAGACCATTTTTCAAGTGAATTGCCCATGTTTCCCACAAATCGCGGGGGCCAGATCACCTATCATGGGCCTGGGCAACGGGTTGTCTATGTCATGATGAATCTGAAGCCCTATGCCTGCGACATCAAAAAATATGTTTTCTTTTTGGAAGAATGGATCATTGAAACGCTCTCTCAGCTTGGAATTTCAGGGGAACGGCGCGCAGGACGCATTGGTGTGTGGGTTGTCACGCCCGATGGCGAAAAGAAAATCGCCGCCTTGGGGGTGCACCTGCACCAGTGGATCACCAGCCACGGCATTTCCTTGAACGTTTCAAACGATCTAAAACCCTATGATTCTATCGTTCCCTGTGGCCTGAAAGACTTTGGGGTAACCTCTCTAAAAGAACAGGGCATCCTTGTATCTATGGACGAAGTTGATGCGCTCTTGAAAGAAACTTTCTCCAGGGTTTTTGGCCGGATTTATGGATGAGTGATTCCCAGCTTTTCCTCAAGCAATTTCTTCACACGATTAATTGTTGATATTCCAAGGCTATCGTAGGGATAGTGGGGTTTATGAACAATAAATTTCCGGGAACCCCCATCTTTTTCGAACACAAATCTAACCATAGACCCTGTTGGAGTTTCGATTTTGGCAAATCCAGGAACTTCTTTGATAAAGCTTAAAAAATCATCCCAAGCCATTTGTCTTGTTGTTGGGTGCCAAAATTGATCAACATATTGTGCGCGCCTTGCATGAAGAGGAGAATTTTGTTTTGCAGGGGCAACTTCCTCTGCAGGGTTGACAACCTGGGGTTCAACAGCTTTCTTTACCTTAGCTTTAGCTTTACGATCTTGTCGGTGTAAGTCTTCAGCTTTCGCAAGCTCTGCCTGTATTTCCAATTGCTCTGCCTCTGATGATAGGGAACGAGTAAGCGGAGCCACCTCTGCTGTTGGGGCAGCGTCTGTTTTAGCTTCGATCACAACAGCCTTTTCAAACGTTTCGATCATTGTAACATCTTCATCGTCTGCATAATCAAGAGCATCGATAGCGGCTTTCTTTTTCTTCTTATTTCTCTTTTTAGTCTTTTTTACTGCTTCATCTAAAACAGGTTCAATAGCTATCACTTCTTTCGAAGTAGGCTCTGCCTCCAAAAATATTTTTGTTTTTCTAATAGTTTCGTCGAGGTCGGCCTGATGGGCTTTCAAGAATTCAAGCGCTTTTAAAGAGGTTTCAAGTGCTTTCAGAGTATCTTCCAGCGCTCCTTTGCGTTTTATTAATGATGCCTTTTCTGATAGAGGTTGAGCAACACTCAATATCCCCTTTTTTTTAACCACGTCTTCTCGTGATTTTTTGCTTTCTTCCAATCTTTTTAGATGGGCTTGAGTTTCCTCTATTTCAGTTTGAATTTTTACTCTACGAAGTTCTTCTTGTTCAAATTCTTGCATTTGCTCTTGAAGACACACTAAATCTGGGTTAGGAAATTGATCTGTTATTCCCAAACTGTAGCCTTCCAACATTTCAAAATAAGGCACAAAAATTCTATTTTGAGAATGAGATAAAAACTCCTTAAAGAATTTCAAAAATATATTATGAAAAGTGTGTTTTGCAGAACTTTCATCAACAAGTAAAAGAATAGAATAAAATTCCCGAGAAATATTTGCTGTGTATTGATATGAGCTTAAAAGAAACTCCACCCGTGACTGAACAGTATCTGTATAAGTTTTACTTATATGAGGCCAATATCTTAATTTGTTGGGGGTAGTAGCTTGTAAATCTTTGTCTTCAACAAGACCTTCCCAATCACCCTTCAAAAAATATAAAAGCATAAATGAAATGTAGCCCATACAATCTTTATGACAATCATCTATCCTTTGAATTATGGTCTCGAATGATTTAATATTTTCATTGGAAATAGTCCAGTTGGTTTGAAGGAATGTTTGAAGATCTTGCTTTCTTTGTTCTATTTCCAACTGACTTTTCGGCATCATGACGGGCGCATCTAGACAAAGTGTTTTGTAAAAATCATTAATTTTTTTAGCATCACTTATTGCGTTTAAATTATCGAGTTCTGCAAGAAAGTCTGCGCTGAATTGCCGATCGTCCATAAATGTAGCGATACGAGCATTCGTGAGATCTCTTATCTCCTCAAGATGATCTTGAACCGTACTTTTGCTACTAAAAGAAATTAGAAACAAAACCCCGAAAAAACCAATAATAATCTTCTTCTTCATCATCCTCCTCCTTTATAAAAAAACTATAATACATATAGGTGTAATTTTTTCAATTTCAACCCTTTTAAAAAATTCAAACCCTATGCTGTGGGCCCAAGTATCCCAAGCTTTTCTGCAAGCAATCTTTTTACGCGACTGATTGTTTCTATCCCAAGGCTGTCATAGGGATAATGGGCCTTGTGAACATTAATCTTTATGAGAGCAGCATCCTTTTGGAACAAAAAGCCGACGATAGATCCCCCTAATCCATCATATCTCGCAAAGCCTGGCACTTCCTTGATAAAGCTTAAAAAATCATTCCAAGCTATTCGTCTTGTTGTGGGGTTCCAAAATCGCTCAATATTCTTCATGCGCTGTGCATGGAGAACCTTTGTGCCAATGTCTGCCACAGCTTCTGTAGGAATAACAACTTCTTCTTCAGGTTTTTTCCCCTTTTCTTTCTTTGTGCGACCTAGAGCGTATTGTCTTGCTGCCTCTTCTAATCCTTGAGCGACTTCTTCTGAAAAGTCTGTTTCTCCCTCTAGAGAGACTGTTTCTGGGGAATCTGTTTTTTCTTGAACAATCTGTAGCTCATCTGCTGGCTGAGCTTCCTCAACAATATTGGGAACCCCAACCTCTTTTAGTTCACCTGTTTGAAAAATAGGGACTTCTTCGTCATCTGAGTATTCTCGCTCTTCTGTGCCATGTGTATTTTTCGTCTTCTTTTTCTTCTTCTTTTTGGTTTTTTTAACTGCAGAAGCAGCTTCAACTTTGACCA
Source organism: Alphaproteobacteria bacterium (assembly GCA_037146715.1). NCBI lineage: Bacteria > Pseudomonadati > Pseudomonadota > Alphaproteobacteria > Alphaproteobacteria bacterium. Next base: position 136,886 of record JBAWWO010000001.1, on the reverse strand, counting down.
GTTCTGGCAAAATGCCTGACTCTAAAAAAGTTTTTGTTGTGCCAATAGCCCTCTCGGCATCAGCTTGATATTTTCTTAATATTTCAAGATCTTTACTAGGATCGTTTAGACAGTCTAACTGTTCCTGAAGAAGTTCTTTTTCTTTCATTAACGCTGCTCTGGTTTTTGGCGGAGTTTCTGGTTTTCTAGCAGAATATTTTTTCTCTTTTAGCTCTTTGATAGTTTCTTCTAAGACCTTTATCTCTGCTTGAAGCGATTTTTGCTTAGCTTCTTGTGGAGAAAGCCCCTTTATTTTTTTTTGCACAAAACATAATTCAGGATTTGGAATCTCATCGATTATTCCTAAAAGGTACCCCTCTAAGGCTCCAAAATAAAGGCGCAAAGATTCATATTCAGGTTTGGTAAAAAATTTTCCATAGATGTTTTGAAAAATGTTATTAAGGGTCTGTGTTGCAGAAGGGGCATCATAAGTCTTCATAATAGAATAAATTTCTTTTAAAATGGATACTTCATATTCATATGCGTTTAGATTGCAGAATATTTGTGCTTGCACAGGTTCTGGATAAGTCTTGACGTGCTCAGGAAGATAACTTGTCTTATGAAAGGGGAGTTCTCCGGAAAGCTTGTTAAAAAGACCTCCCAAATTGCCCTCAAGCATAGAAGATTGGCAAGAATAGAAAGTGATATCAGCACCATGCTCTAAATAGCAAGATTGTAATATCCCTATCTTTTGTCGCATAGTGCTGATAGCCTCAGCATCTTGCATAAACAATGCTCTATTCAGTCCGAATACTGCCTTTAGTTCAACTTTTTTTTGTGCCACACTTCTGTGTTTATCCACCACTCCCATAATAAACCTTTGGTGAAGAGCGTTAATTTCTTTCACATCTTCTTCTACACTTAACATATCAATTTCTGTGTTAAATTGATCTGCATCTTGATTAGCAGAGCTATAAGCCGCTGTGACCTGTAGCATTTGATCAAGATATTCCTGCACAACCCCTTTGCTTTCAAAGGAAAACAGACCCAAAACCCCAAACAAACCAATAATAATCTTCTTCATTTCATAAACCTATAAAAAATTCTTTTGCAGATGTAGGTACAATTTTTGAGTTTTCAATAGCGTTCTTGCTTTTTTTTTGAATTAACCCTACCTTAAGCCATTATGAGCTTACAGATTGGACCCATAAAAATAGACGCACCCGTTATTCTGGCTCCCATGTCAGGGGTAACGGATCTGCCTTTTCGACGCCTTGTAAAGAAGTACGGGGCGGGGCTTGTGGTGTCTGAAATGATCGCAAGCCGGGCCATGATTATGGAAACTAGGCAATCCCTTTTGAAGGCAAAACACACAACAGATGAATTCCCTATGGCTGTTCAGTTGGCAGGGTGTGAACCAGAAGTTATGGCTGAGGCCGCAAAATTAAATGCAGATATGGGCGCCCAAATTATTGATATCAATATGGGATGCCCTATGAAAAAGGTCACGAATGGCTACGCTGGGTCAGCTTTGATGAGGGATGAAGACCTAGCCACAAAAATCATTGAGGCCACAGTCAAGGCTGTCAATTTGCCGGTTACTTTGAAAATGAGAACCGGATGGGATGATAATAATAAAAACGCCCCGCGCCTCGCAAAAATTGCTGAAAATGCTGGCATTCAAATGATCACTATTCATGGAAGAACAAGATCTCAACTTTATAATGGTAAAGCCGACTGGGCATTTATTCGCCAAGTGAAGGAAGCCGTATCTATCCCCGTTGTTGGTAATGGGGATGTAAAAACTATGGAAGATGTGACTGATCTATTTGGTCAATCTGGTGCGGATGCAGTGATGATTGGCCGTGGAGCCTATGGCCGCCCTTGGTTTTTAGCGCAAGCTATTGAATTTTTGAAAACAGGCACTACCTTGCCCGATCCAGTTTTGACCGAGCAACTATCTGTTGTGTTAGAGCACATTGATCTCTTGATTGAGCATTATGGAGAATATACAGGAACACATATGGCCAGAAAACATTTGGGATGGTACAGTAAAGGACTGGAATCTTCAGCAGACTTTCGGGTTCGCGTAAACAGAATAGAAACAGAAAGAGAACTAAAAGAATGTGTCCAATCCTTTTATGGATCCCTTATAGAAAAAGAAATTTAACATGAAACCCCCTGCCCTTTCTGCATTATTTGAAGCTTATTTAGATGAATACTTTGAAAGTCAAAATGTTCTTTATCTTCACAATATGCACGCAACTATTCTAAAGGCGGTTGAAAAACCCCTGATTACCTTGATTCTGCAAAAGACCTGTTACAATCAAAGTAAAACCGCGGAAATTTTAGGTCTTAACCGAAACACACTAAGAAAAAAAATGGATGAACTGGGGATTAAAATTAAACATGAATCCAAACCATCCTAAAAATTTTTGGAGCTTTGCAAAGCCTCTTAAAAGCACTTTTCCAAAGTTTAAACGAGGCTATCTTCGCCATAATATTTCTGTTCTATTCTTTGTTTTTGCCTTAGCCTTAACGGTTATTACCCTTAGTATTTTAAGTGGTTTTTCTGTTTTTAGCACAAATCCAAAGCTTGTCCTTTATCTTTTAGTCACAGATGTAGTTGTTTTTTTGGTTTTGGGAATTCTAATTGCCCGAAAATTGGTTGAATTATGGATAGAACGCAAAAAGGGATTGGCCGGTTCAAAAATACACGTTCGCCTTTCTTTGATTTTCGGCGGACTTGCTATTGCTCCTGCTATTACCATGACTCTTTTATCTGTTCTATTCTTTCATTTTGGGGTTCAAGATTGGTTTAGCGATCGTGTCAAAAGTGCTCTAGGAGAGTCTGTTTTGGTGGCTGAGTCCTATTTAGAGGAGCACAAACGAACGGTTTCAAAAGATGCAAGCCTAATGGCCTATGATTTAGATAAGCAATTTGGCCATCTTAGAACCCGGCAAGAAGTTGATAATTATCTAACAATCATGTCATCGCTGCGTTCCTTATCAGAAGCTATTGTCTTTGACGCTAATCAAAATCTTCTAGGTCGTTCAAATTTAACCTTTGCCCTGCAATTTGAACCCATTCCTTTAAAATCCATTGAAGATGCTAAAAATGGAAAAGTATCTCTCTTGAGCAGCTCGCACAAAGATCGTATGCGAGCTTTAGTTAGCTTGCCGTCTAACCCCAACATTTATCTGTTTGTGGGCAGATCTGTTGATCCCACGGTTTTAAAGCATTTGCAGAAAGCCCAAACTATTTTTGATGAATATGGCATCCTAGAAGGCAAACGACTTGGTTTTGAAATTGTGGTGATTGGGCTCTTTTTCGTGATTGCCCTGCTCTTGCTTCTGGTTTCCATCTGGATCGGTCTTGTCATGGCTCGCAAGCTTGTGCAACCCATCAAAGAACTGATAGAGGCTTCAGAGCAAATTAGAAGCGGTAATTTGAACATTAATTTACCCGAACGGGACCAAAAAGATGAACTTCATATTTTAAGTCGCTCTTTTAACCGGATGGCTAGTCGTTTAAAAACCCAACAAACAGAATTATTGGAAGCCAACAAAGTGCTAGATGAACGGCGTCGCTTTATTGAATCAACCCTGTCCGGCGTATCCTCAGGGGTTATTGGCTTGGATCTTGCGGAAAAAATCGTCTACCCAAATCAGATGGCTTCAAAGCTTATTGGATTGAATCTTCAACATTATAAGGGTGTTAAGATTGGGCAACTGATTCCTGAAATGAAACCGATCCTAAAAAAAGCATCTAAATCCCAGTTGGCTATCACAGAAGGGCATATGCAGATCAACTTGAAAGGGAATCTTAGAGTGTTCACCGTTCATATTGTGCCAGAAAAGACAGATACTGAAGTGAGGGGATATGTTTTGACCCTGGACGATATCACTAACCTGATTGCCGCTCAAAAACAAGCTGCCTGGTCCGATGTGGCCCAACGAGTGGCCCATGAAATTAAAAATCCTTTAACTCCTATCCATTTGTCAGCAGAACGCTTAAAGCGAAAGTATTTTAAAGAAATCAAAACAGATCCCGATTCCTTCTTAGAATGCGTTGATATTATTACACGTCAGGTTAATTTCATTGGACATCTTGTTTCAGAATTTTCTGCCTTTGCTAGAATGCCCTCCCCTATTTTAAGCAGAAACAATCTAAACCATATCTGTGAACAGTCTGTTTCCTTGCAAAAAAACGCCCACTCCTTAATCAACTTTACAATTGATCTACCAAAAGAGCCGGTTTACATGCAGTGTGATGAAGAGCAAATCAGCCAAGCTTTATCGAACCTTTTAAAAAACTCATCAGAAGCTATTTCTGAAAATGAGCATCCAAAAGCCAATCCTCAAATTAATCTTTCTATAGAAACTACGGAAAATTCTATCGAGATTTTTATTAAAGATAATGGGCCAGGATTTCCTTTAGACCAAAAAGATAAATTACTAGACCCCTATACAACCACCCGATCTAAGGGAACAGGGCTTGGCCTTGCCATTGTTCAAAAAATTATCGAAGATCATAAGGGGCAAATTTACCTGTTAAATCAGACAAAATCTTCTGGAGCGATTGTACGTTTAGTGTTTCCTAAAAGTAACAAGCCGTGATATAGTTACCACAGAAAAAAGAGAGTATGTCAGGAAATGGCTCATGATATTTTAATTGTTGACGATCAAGAAGATATTCGGCAAATGCTGGCCACCATTCTAAAAGACGAAGGGTACCAAACCAGACAAGCCTCAAGTGGCCATGAAGCCCTAGATCAACTGAAACTTAGACGTCCTCACCTTGTTATTCTTGATATTTGGCTTGATGATAGCCGCTTAGATGGTCTAAAAAGCTTAGAGCTTATCAAACAACTTCATGCAACCGTTCCTGTTGTTATGATCAGTGGTCATGGAACCATTGAAACGGCGGTCTGTGCCTTGAAAAAAGGGGCCTATGACTTCATTGAAAAACCTTTCAAAACAGAGCGCTTGTTAAATGTTGTTCGTCGGGGACTAGAGCTTTCTCAGTTGCAGCAAGAAATTCAGTCCTTAAAACAAGACACCGAACGGGTCAGTGACCTTACGGGTCACTCCCCCCAGATTTCAGCCTTGAAACAAGCTGTTGAACGTGTTTCAAAAACCAATAGCCGTATTATGATTGAGGGCCCTGCAGGGGTTGGAAAAGAAATTGTTGCTCGCCTGGTTCATAAGCACTCTAGCCGCGCTCAAAACCCTTTTGTTCTGGTAAACTGTGCCAATTTGTCACCTACGCGATTTGAGGAAGAACTTTTTGGCAAAGAAACCCGAATTGGCTCCATTGAAACAGATCTGAAACTTGGATTGCTTGAAAAAGCAGATCGTGGCACTTTATTTTTGGATGGCATTCACGAAATGCCATTAGAAACCCAGGGTAAAATTCTGCAAGTTCTTCACGATCAGAAATTTTATCGGGTGGGGGGCACGAAGCCCATTCAGGTAGATATCCGGTTTATTTCATCTCATAACGGTTCTTTAGCTGAAAAAATAAAGAAAGAAACCTTCCGGGAAGATTTATTCTATAGGCTTAATGTTGTGCCCTTGATTGTTCCTTCTTTATACCAGAGACGGGATGATGTTATGGAGCTCGCGAATTATTTCGTTAAAAAATTCTTTAGTAACAATGAAAAAGTGAAGCGATATTTTGCAGAAGACGCTAAATTTCTTTTAGAAACTTATTCGTGGCCCGGGAATGTTCGCCAAATGCGTAATATTGTCGAATGGCTTTCTATTATGCATCCTGAAGCAGAAGCAATTACCTTGAAAATGTTGCCAACAGAGCTTCAGGGGTCTGAGATGCCTCAGCAAGATGCAAGCGTGATGTCTTCTTCATTTATTGCTCTGCCTATCAAGCAGGCACGAGAAGAATTTGAAAAAAACTATCTCGACCTTCACATTAAAAGATTTAACGGGAATATTTCTAAAACAGCTCAAGCGGTGGGAATGGAAAGAACAGCCTTGCATCGTAAGATAAAAATGTTGAATCTTCCAGCAACAGAACAATAGGGAAATCATGAAAGCAATTATTTGTGGAGCCACCCAAATTGGATATAGTATCGCAGCCTATTTAGCCGCCAAAGAAAATGATATTATTGTCATTGATGAATCAGCAGAACGCATTGCTTATGTTCAGGAAACCTTGGATGTACAAGCCATACAGGGTTGTGGAGCGCACCCCGATTTGCTTGAAAGTTTAGGGGCAGCCTCAGCGGATTTGCTGATTGCTGTTATGCAATCAGATGAACAAAATATTATCAGTTGCCAGATTGCGGATTCTTTGTTCAAAATCCCAAAAAAAATAGCCCATATTCGCAATCAAAGTTATTTGAATTCCGTCTGGATCAAAAAACCGGAATATAAAATCCCCATCGACTATATTATTTCCCCAGAGCAACAGGTTGCACGAGTTATTTTATCAAATCTACAGGTGCCTGGTACGATGGAGGTTGTATCTTTAACAAATTCTCATACGGTAGTAATTTCTATTCACATGAATGCCCACTGCCCTATGAACAATATCCCTTTGCAACAAATTGGCGAGCAGTTTCCACAAATGCCCTTTCGGGCACTTACAATCATTCGGCATGATCATTTTATTATTCCGCAAGCAAAAGATTACTTGCAAGCCAATGACATGGTCTACATTTTGATTGAAAAGGTAAAGCTTCAGAAATTTCTTTCTGTGTTTGCCATCAATTCTGAACCCATTCAACGTCTTGTTGTGGCTGGGGGTGGAAATGTGGGGTTTTACCTGGCTCAAGGTATTCAGCAAAGCATGCCCAATGTGGATTTAAAAATTATTGAAAGCAATAAGGACCGGGCCCAATTGTTAGCACAATCCCTGGAATCTGCTGTGGTGCTGCATGGAAGCGCTGTAGATATTAATGTACTAAAAGAAGCGAATGTTGCCCAATCGGATATGTTTGTGGCCATCACCAATGATGATGCCACTAATATTTTATCTTCCTTATTGGCTAAAAATTTTGGTTGTTTAAGAGTATCTACCCTCGTCAGCAATATTATGTATCCCAAGTTTTTGCCGTCTTTAGGCATCGATAGCATTTTGAACCCTAGTTTCGTGACCATTTCCAAGGTTCTTAACCATGTGCGGCGCGGACTGATTCAATCTGTGCACGTTTTACAAGGAGGGTCTGGAGAAATTTTTGAAGCAACTGTTGCTCATGGGTCTGAAGTTATTGGGTCGCCCATTTCTGTTTTAGAGCACGACAAACAATCGATGGTGGCTGGTCTTATTCGTGATCATGTGTTTTCCATGCCTCATTCGGCCGACATTATCGAGGAAGGCGATCAGCTGATCCTTGTTCTAGCCAGCAAATTTATTCCCAAAATCGAAGCAATGTTTAGAACGTAAGCCCCATGAGCAGATACGTTTACATCAATGGGGAATTTCTGGCTTTTGAAGAGGCAGTTGTGTCTGTGGAAGACCGGGCTTATCTTTTTGGAGATGGCGTTTACGACGTTATTCACTTTGTTGGCAAAAACTTAGTTGATGGGCAAAAACATTTAGACCGCTTAGTTGGGTCTGCCAAAGAAATTCGCATATCTTCATCTACCCTTACCCCCCTGCCCTTTCTGATCGACAAGCTTATTTCTTTAAATCGCATCGATGAGGGATTTGTTTACATTCAACTTTCCCGGGGCATTGCCCCCCGCAACCATTTATTTCCAGATTCGTCTGTTCGCCCGAGTCTTTTCTTGTTTATAAAAAGAATGCCTTTTCAAGATTTCAAAGGTGTTTCTGTCATCACGGGTCCGGATACTCGATGGGCCAAATGTCAAGTAAAGTCTATTAATCTGTTGCCCAATGTATTAGCTAAACAAGAAGCAGCGGATGCTGGGGCTTATGAAACTTGGTTTGTGGATGAAAAAGATCAGGTTTCAGAAGGTACTTTGTCAAATGCATGGATTGTTAAAAATGATACGCTCTATACAGCGCCAACAACTATGAATATTTTGAATGGGATTACACGGCAACGGTTAATTCAGCTGGCTAAAAAGAACGACATAAAGGTTTTAGAGCAATCTTTTACCGTAAAAGAAGCCCTATCAGCCCAAGAGGCCTTCATTACCAGCACTAACTCACCCATTACTCCTGTGATCAAGATAAATAACCACTCAATTGGGAATGGCAAAATAGGCCCCTTCGTTCAAAAACTGCATGATCTTTACTTAGGTTTTGTTAAGAGTGAGCGCACAAAATGAAGCAAATTCTTTCCTTACCCAAATGCATTATTTTTGACTGGGATGGGGTGTTGGTTGACACAAAGGAATTGATTGCAGCCGCCTATTTCCACACATTTCTAAGCCTTGGAAAGCCTTTACCTGAAATGGATATGCTTCATCAGCTGCCTGGCACATCCTTGCGGGATTATTTTCCTAAAATTTTTGGAGAGGATGCAAAAAAAGCTGAGCGTTTTTTTTATGCTTATGTGAATGAAAACCATTTGAAGGCTCTTAAAACAACCGAGGGATCTGAAGAGTTACTGGGTTATCTTAAAAAAAGAGACATCCCCTGCTCGATCGTTAGCAACAAACGGGGTGATATTTTACGAAAAGAATTAGAATTTTTAGATTGGACAGGTTTTTTTCATAAGACAATAGGGTCAAAAGATTGTCCAGAAGATAAACCCTCCCCCAAAACGATTACCGCTGCTGTTGAGGGGCTTAATGCCCCCATGGATCATAATACCTGGTTTGTTGGGGACTGGATGACGGATCTGGAATGTGCTCACAGATCCCACCTATTTGCCATTTTGTTTAATAACCCTGTCCTAAAAGACAAAAAAGACTTGCCTTATAGATTTGATTTCTATATTAATGACTGCAAAGAGTTGAAAAAAATTCTAACTCAACTATAATGAATGAAGAAGAGAGACTATTATGACAGTAGAAAAAACGACAGAAAAAAAACAAAATGCCCAAGACGTGTTCTTGAATTTTGTTCGAAAGAATAAAACTCCCATTACAATGTTCTTGATGAATGGCATTAAGCTGCAGGGAATCATAACAGGTTTCGATACTTTTATCGTTATCCTTAAAAAAGATGGTTTTATCCAGGTTGTTTACAAGCATGCTATATCAACGATTATGCCTAATGAACCTGTAAAACTTTATGAAGTTGACGAAGCAAGCTTATAAAGTTCTGATGTTATCCGTCTTTTGCGGATGACATTAACCTATCTTATTCACCCTGTTGTTGGCCCCAAGGAAAAATCTTCCTTAAGCACCAGAACTGCTGATGGTAAATTGGCTGAGCTGGAAAACCTCGCTAAATCTATTGACTTAGACTCAGAGGGCGCAGAAATCATCAATCTTTCCAAAGTTCATCCAGGTACTTTTCTGGGAAAAGGAAATGTTGATCGCTTAAAGGGCATTATATCCTCCTTTGACATAAATCTTGTCATCATCAATGCTCCCCTAAGCCCTGCTCAACAACGGAATCTTGAGAAAAGTTGGAATACAAAGGTTATTGACCGCACCAATCTAATTTTAGAAATTTTTGGCGCTCGGGCCAAAACCAGTGAGGGATCCTTACAGGTTGAGCTGGCTGCCCTAAATTATCAACGAAGTCGACTGGTTAGATCATGGACCCACTTAGAGCGTCAGAGGGGCGGATTTGGGTTTGTTGGAGGCCCTGGAGAGTCTCAGCTAGAACTTGATCGACGGATGCTAGAAACCCGCATTGAAAACATTACTAAATCTCTGGAAAAAGTAAAAAAAACCCGGGGCCTTCACAGAAAAAACCGGCAAAAATCTTACCCTGTTGTGGCGCTTGTAGGATATACAAATGCTGGCAAATCAACTCTTTTTAATCGGTTGACGGGGGCCAATGTGTTGGCAGAAGACAAATTGTTTGCCACCTTAGACCCAACCCTGCGACTTATGAAATTACCCTCAACTCGCAATGCTATTTTATCTGATACTGTGGGGTTTATTTCTGACTTACCAACCCAACTGGTAACCGCTTTCCACGCCACCTTAGAGGAAGTAACCCTGGCCGATATTATTTTGCATGTACAAGATGTATCTCATCCAGAATATTTGGCCCAAGAGAAAGATGTGAATCAAGTTTTGGAAAGTTTGGGCATTTCTACACATAAAAATCCCAAAATCATTACCGTCTATAATAAAATAGATTGCTTGGATGAACTAAAGGGCGCCCGCTTCCTAGGACGTGCTAAGCGCCTGAAGAACGCTGCAGCCATTTCAGCCGCAACTGGTCTGAACTGTGATGTTCTTTTGAAAAAGTTAGATCATCTGCTTTCCCAAAGTCACCATAAAATAAAGATCAAACTACACGCAAATGAAGGGAATTTGCTGTCTTGGCTGTATAAACATGGGCAGGTTTTGAGTATTTCTCAAAAAGAAGATGATATTTTTATTGAAGTAACTCTTGACGAGATCGAAGAAAATCGCTTTAACAAAATAAGGCAAAAAAGCCGACTCCTCGAATCTTAGGGAAGTCAACATAATGCGGGTGTGGTGAAATTGGTAGACACACTAGATTTAGGTTCTAGCGGCTCACGCTGTGGGGGTTCAAGTCCCTCCACCCGCACCAATAATATTGATAACTGAAAGCAGTAAAAATAATGAAACATATTCTGAATATTAAAGAAACTCGTTCTAATGGATTGGAAAAAGAGTTTGAAATTACAATCGCTGGCCATTTTATTGAAGAGAAAATTGAGGCAGCCCTGAAAGCAAAAGCGACGACTGTTTCTTTGCCCGGCTTCCGCCCAGGTAAAGCGCCCCTTCCTATCGTCCGTCAGCGGTACGGAGCAGAAATTATTGATGAGACCCTGAACAATGTTCTAGGTCATGTTTCTGAGGAAGTTTTGGGCGAGAAAAAACTGAAGCCCGCAACTCACCCTCACTATCATATGGAAAAGGAATATGAAGCTGGTAAAGACTTCGCCTACAGACTTCACTTTGAAATTATGCCCTCTATCAAGCCTGTTGATGTGAAATCTTTGGAAATCACTGAATACAAAATCAAGGCCAATGCAGAAGACATCCAGACGATGAATAAGATCTTAGCTGACTCTCGCAAAAAGAAGGAAGCGTGCTCTCCTAAACATAAATCCCAACTGGGGGATGTTCTAACCATTGCTTTCACAGGAAAACTGAATGGCAAAGTATTGCCCCAAGCCACAGCTGACAGTTACGACCTAGAATTGGGCTCAAAGAGCTTTATTGAAGGCTTTGAAGAAGGGTTGTTGAACCATTCCGCGGGGGATGAGGTTGTTTTGAATCTTACTTTCCCAAAGGCTTACCACAGCAAAGATTTAGCTGGAAAAGTTGTTGAATTTACGGTTCAAATCAAGGAAATAAGCCAACAGGTTGCTCAAGAAGTTAACGATGACTTCGCTAAAAGCCTTGGATACAAAGACCTGGCTGAGCTTGAACTGGAACATCAACGCATGGCAGAAGGTGCCAACAAAAAAGTTGCGATGGAATCTATCAAGCAAGAAGTCTTGGACACACTGGATAAGCTGTATGACTTTGAGGTGCCTCCTCGTATGGCGCGCATTGAATTTGAAAACATTTGCCGTCAGTTGGAAGCCGAGCTGCCCGAAAAAGAGCAAGAAGAGCATCGCAAAAATAACTTTGAAGATTGGAAAAAAGAATATCAACCCGTTGCTGACCGCCGCGTAAGACTAGGGCTGATTTTAGCAGATATTTCTAACCATCACAAAGTTGGTGTGGATCCCAGGGATTTAAGCAATGCTATTTTGCAAGAAGCTCAATCTTACCCAGGCCAAGAAAAGCAGGTGATTGATTATTACAAAACCAATCAAGATGCTCTATCTTATTTGCGCGCATCTTTACTTGAAAATAAAGTCATCGACTTTATTGTGAAAAATGCTAAACTTTCTCCTAAGGAAGTAACGCGGGAAGAACTTAAAAAAATAGAAGAAGCCCGTGAATTAGCTTTCGCAAAAAGATCAAAAAAGTAGGAAAAACATGGCAGACTTTGACCCGACACAGATGAACACTCTAATCCCCATGGTTGTTGAACAGACAGCCCGGGGCGAAAGATCTTATGATATTTATTCACGCCTACTCAAAGAACGAATTATCTTTTTGACGGGTGAGATTAATGACTATACCTCTAGTTTGTTGTGTGCTCAGCTGCTGTTTTTAGAGGCGGAAAATCCTAAGAAAGATATCAATTTTTATATCAATTCTCCCGGCGGACATGTGACAGCGGGTTTCGCCGTTTTTGATACAATGAACTATATCAAGCCCGATGTGGCAACCGTGTGCATGGGCCAAGCAGCTTCTATGGGATCTTTTCTGTTGATGGCTGGGGCAAAAGGAAAAAGATATGCTTTGCCTAATTCCCGCGTCATGATTCATCAGCCTTTAGGGGGTGCTCGGGGGCAAGCAACAGACATTGAAATTCAGGCCCGTGAGATTCTGTCTATCAGAAAACGTATGTATGACATTTATGTAACCTGCACAGGACAGTCTTTCAAGACGATCGAAGAATCTATGGAGCGTGATAATTTCCTAAGCCCCGAAGAAGCCAAGGCATTCGGTCTGATTGACGAGATTGTCACTTCTCGTCCCCATGGGATGGAAATAGCGCCTGCGGTTTAAAAACCTCACACCATTACCGTCATTGCGCAAAAAGAAATTCCCATCTTTCTTTTTGCATATGGCGTACCGCCATGGCTGCTACGCACCAGTTGGATTGCTTCGTCGGACTGCACCTTTCTCGCAAGAATGAAGTTTTGCTCAGAGACCGGGAGAACCTATAAGAGTTCTTTCTCCTCATCCATTAAATTTTTCTGCTCTTCCCCCTTGAAAAAATGATTTTCGTACCTACCTATAGGTTATCTGATAAAAATGTGATAGAAATGGGAATGCATACAAAAGAGTTAGCCTACTTAACAGAAGGAACTTCCGTCGTTTACCCCGGTCAAGGCATTGGGGTTATTTCATCAATTACTCAGCAACACATTGCTGGCCATGCTTTAGACGTCGTGGTTATTTATTTTGAGGAATCAAAAATGAATATCACGATCCCTTTAAAAAAGGTAAAAGATTCTGGCATGCGGGCTATTTCCTCAGGCCAGGAAATTGAACAAGCCTTTAAAGTATTGGGGCTTCCCACAAAAGCATCCAAACTTCCTTGGGTTCGTCGTCACGAACAATATGAAGAAAAAATTAATTCTGGTCGCGTTGACAAACTGGCTGAGGCTTTACGTGATTTAAATCATGAACTTTCCCAAACTGAAGGAAGCTACAGCAAGCGTATTCTGTATAAAAAGGCCATGGACCGCATGATTCAAGAAATTTCCCTGACCAAAAAGATGACCGAAACCGAGGCGCTGACCTATTTGGAGTCTTTGCTGAAGCAATAGAATCCTACTCCCCGAACTGTTCCTTAAGAATTCGGGCATCCAGACTGCTTTCTTGATCAAACAATAGGCTTAGACTTTTTTCTTTAGATTGCTGAATTGTCACTTTTTTCACATTCTTGACTTCATTAAAGTCAGCCACCGCAGAAACTGGTCTTTTTTTAGGGTCTAGAATATAAACCTCCACACAGGCTGATTGCTCTAGCAAAGCTCCTCGCCACCGTCGCGGCCGAAAGGGAGATAAGGGAGTCATAGCCAAGACATTGGCCCGCAAGGGAATAATGGGCCCATGGGCTGAATAGTTATAAGCGGTACTGCCTGCGGGTGTTGCAACCAAAACACCATCACAAATAAGACGGCGCAACTGCACTTTACTATCAACGCTGATTTTCAAGTGGGCCGCTTGCGAGCTGTGCCGCAGCATGGACACTTCGTTGATAGCATGGTAAACGTGGGACACATCATCTGTATCTATAGCCTCCATCACCAAGGGATTCAGCTTGATTACCGTTGCTTTCAGAAGACGTTCTTCCAGTTTTTTTAGATTAAATTCATTCATCAGAAACCCGAGGGTCCCGCAATTAATGCCGAAAATCTTCACGGAATTATGATTCAAACCTATATGAAGGTGCCGCAGCAGAAATCCATCCCCCCCCAACACAACCCAGTAGTCAGCATCCTCAATAGGAACCGGTTTGTGAAAACGATGTAACTCTTTCAGCGCCTGTTGCGCACGGGCTGTTTTATCGGCAAAAAAATGTATCTTTAAGGAGATCATCCTCTACCCATATCATTTTTGACGCACCTTGTCATCTTTGGGTTTTTTCATTTTTGCGAGACAGGGTAAACTCTTAACCAATGGGTCGCAAAAAACGTTAAAAATCTATTTTGCTTTTAGAGGTTCTTGTTTTATTCAAGGGTAGACATTATATTGTAATCAAAGAGAGGATTTTGACCATGCGAAAGGTATTATCGTGTACTCACCCGGCCTTAAGAAAGGTTGCTGAACCTGTTCAGGTGGATGCTGCCCTATTGCCTTTGCTTAAAGAAATGGCTGAAATCATGTACACGGAAGAAGGCGCTGGCCTTGCCGCCCCGCAAATTGGAGTCAGCAAACAGATTATTGTGATTGATATTGATGATAATGGTGCCCAATTCTTTATAAATCCCCAAATTTATTGGCGCTCTGAAGAAATGGACATCTTTGATGAAGGATGCCTTTCCGTACCAGGAGTTAGGCTAAAAATTGAACGCCATACAGAAATCAAAGTAAAGTTTCAAGATGAAACAGGAAAAGCCCATGACATTCATGCAACAGAGTTACTGGCCCACGTTCTGCAACATGAAATAGATCATTTAAAAGGCAAGTTAAACATTGATTACTTGTCACCCATTCAACGAACGCGCATCTTGAATAGAATCAAGCGAGATGAACGTTTGCAAGCCACAGCTTAGATTGCCTATGGTTTCCATGCCCCCCAGAATTATCTTTATGGGAACCCCCCAGTTTTCCGTTGCTCCCTTAAAAGCCTTGTTGGAAAATGCTTATCATGTGGTTGCTGTTTATACCCAGCCCCCAAGACCTGCGGGTCGGGGCTATGATGTGGTTCCCTCCCCCGTTCATGAATTTGCCAAACAGCATCATATTCCTGTCTATACGCCAGATACTTTGAAAACTGCAGAAGAACTTGCTAAATTTCAAGATCTCAAGCCAGATTTAGCAATCGTCGTGGCTTACGGCATGATTCTTTCAAGGGCATTCTTAGAAATACCTGTCTTGGGATGCTTGAACATCCATGCCTCTTTGTTGCCCCAATGGCGAGGCGCTGCCCCCATCCAGCGTTGTATTATGGCTGGAGACAAAGAATCTGGTGTTGCATTGATGAAAATGGATGAGGGCGTTGATACGGGTCCTGTGATTGCAATGGCACCCCTGTCCCTTTCCCCCCACATGACATCGGGGAAGCTTTTTGAATTACTGGCTGATTTGGGCGCAAGAACACTGATAAAATACTTGCCAGATTATATGTCTGGGAACTTAAAACCAATGCCGCAATCCGCCGCTGGTTCTATCATTGCAAAGAAAATTAAAAAAGAAGAGGCTCAGCTTGATTTTAAGGAGAGTGCTGTTGCTTTGGAACGCAAAATTCGGGGGCTTAATCCATTTCCTGGGGCTTATTTCAATTATCATAATATGCGCATTAAAGTGTTAGAGGCCACTTTAACGCCGGGCCCTTTGGCAGCTAGCGGAACGATTGTGGATGAACAGTTTGGCGTTGCCTGTGGGGAAGGTGTTTTGTACCCCAAAATCTTACAAAAACCAGGAGGCAAAGTTTTGCCTATAGAAACATTCTTAAATGGCTTTTCTTTTAACGTGGGCGACCGTTTAAATGACCCTGCAGCGCTTTAAGTTAACCATAGAATACGATGGGACCGCTTTTGCCGGGTGGCAACGGCAAGAAAATGCCCCATCAGTTCAGCAAGCTGTTGAAGAGGCCTTAGCTAAGTTTATGCCTGCCTTTCAGGCGGAAAGCTTGCAAGTGGCGGGGCGCACGGATGCGGGTGTTCATGCCCTGGGCCAGGTAGCCCATGTGGATCTTCCAGAAAATGTGACGGAAACAACTGTAAGGCGGGCCCTGAATTTTTATCTGGATCAATTCTCTATTAGCATTATAAAAGCAGAAAAGGTAGGTCCTGAATTTCATGCCAGATTTTCTGCGAAGAAAAGAACCTATCTGTACCGTATTGTGAATCGCCCAGACAAGCTGGCTTTGGACTGTATGCGGGCTTGGCATGTGCCCTTTGCCTTAGATATTGAAAAAATGCAGCAGGGGGCCTTGGCTCTTTTGGGATGCCATGATTTTTCCGCTTTTCGAACGGTACATTGTCAGGCAAAGAACCCTGTGCGGACCCTTGAGAAACTGGAAGTACGAAAAATAGGGGATCAGATAGAATTTTATGTGGAAGCCCCCTCTTTTCTGCATCATCAGGTGCGAAATATGGTGGGAACACTGGTTGATGTGGGTCGTGGAAAGTACGCGCCCCTATATGTGAAAAAGATTTTGGAATCTAAAGATCGGGCCTTGGCTGGCCCCACGGCCCCTGCCCATGCACTTTATTTTATAAAAGTTGATTATTAGGGTTGACGAAAGTTTTGTTCTTTGTAATATGTGAACACGCTATTCACTGGCCCCTGTGGTGGAATTGGTAGACGCGGTAGACTCAAAATCTACTGTCCGCAAGGACGTGGGAGTTCGATTCTCCCTGGGGGCACCATCATTTACTTTTTCTAAAATCTCCCGATTACGAATGTAATTTTCACGCATCTTTCGATCATGCCTGAAAAGTTTAGTGCATCTTTTGTGGAATTTTGGATTATCTAAAAAATCTTTCAGCATGTTTGAATGAAGAATATTTTGATCTTGCAGTGTTGTTATTTTTGAATCTTTCCAAGACTGCTGCAACTGCATTAAAGAAAGAGCCAGCCCCTCAATAGCTGAGGAATTATTGGTCTGTCCCAAAACTTGACACAAAAACTTATAACAAGTTTTGATGCGGCAACTTCTGATGCAAAAATACCCTTTTGAAAGCACAGGATTGGCTTGCTTGTTGGGCGTACGGCTTAACACCCCTTTTATAATGTCAGCCTTTAAACATTGGTTGCCTGCAAAACAGGCAGATAGTTCCCTACCAAAGCTTTTTCCAAACACCTGATTGCACGAGGTATAACAAGAAACATGGCGCAAAAAAGGTTCTGTCGTATCTGTAAAAAATGAATTAATTTTGGTCAGGGGCTTTTCCAGAGCAGCAGCCTCTACCGTTGAAAATAGTAATATGAAACTTAAAAATAGAACAAACATGCTTCCCTGGTGTTTATTTGATTATAGCTAAAGTATATCCCTAAGAAGATAAATTGGTCAATCCATGATAAGTTAAATATCATTTTCCGGGGATACACTCCTCACGGCGATCATTTAGAATCTGTCGACGGCACCCTTAGTATTTCTCGTTGTGTTCTAACGCTAAGTACAAAATCTTCCTCATCCTCTGGAGCATGTTCTTTGTATTTTTCATTGACCGCCTTTCTAAGCACTTTCCATTTTTTCTCTGGTAAGATTTTTAGGGCAACAATAACTTCTTGTTTAATTTTCCCTGTTTTGTCATATCGGGATAAATTGGTTACACATTCTATAAAATATTCATTCATACGATCTTGATCGCAGTCTTTTATCTTTTGAATAATTTTAATACAGGCTTGATGATCTGCTACTTTATCTAACGACATATTCGCAATAACATCTACGTGTTTTTGAGAACAACCGCTCAAGCTAGCTTTAATGTTAGAGCATCTCTCCATCAGACTAGAAATACAATATTCATTTTGTACCTGTTTAGCCGATTTTTGCCTTAGATCAGTAATGAGATCTAATAGATTCTGCAGATTGCCTCCAACTGCTTTTGTTCCAAACATTTTGCAAAAATACTCGTGATCTTTTTTGGATTTGGTCGCCAAGAAAGAAATGATGGCTTGCCTCCAAGGCTCAGACCTGCCATCCAAAAGAGCTTGAACATAATCCGGCTTTTCTGATGCCACATCTTCTTGAGGACTCCCGGCTGAAGGGAATTGAGATCTTGTCATTGCACTTGCGGGTCTGGCGCCATCATCTGCTGTTGCCCCATAAGAGCATGTCCAGTTTGCGGCCCCTAATGCCAGAATAATTAAAAATTTCTTCATCTTTTGTCTCCTATAAAAATGAACCTGATAGATATATTAAGTATTAGTTAGAACAAAAACAAGAAAACTCTCTAGCCTTGCACAGTTCCGTCAGCACCGATTTCGATGACAGAGGTCGCCACGTTTTCCACAAAATCACGATCATGCGAAATGAAGACCAGAGTGCCTGGATAGGATTTCAGCATTTCGCCCAAAACCTCGGTGCTTAGAATGTCCAAATGATTGGTGGGTTCATCCAGCAGCAGGAAATTCGGTTGTTTTGAAAGAAGACAGCACAAAGCCAGACGAGATTTCTCACCGCCCGATAAAACCCGAACAGGTTGGCTCAAGGCCGTACCTTTAAATAGAAACGTCCCTAACAAAGCCCGCTGAGTCTGGTTGCTAAGCTCAGGATTCTGTTGTTGGATGGTCTCTAAAACCGACTTAGTTTTATCCAGATTGTCGGCAATGTCTTGAGTATAGTGACCCAGATGAACATTCTGACCCAAGGTCACCGTTCCAGACAAAGGCGGCACCAGGCCACTAATAGTTTTCAAAAGCGTACTTTTTCCAATACCATTCGCCCCAATGATAGCAATTTTTTCTTCCCGCATAATGGGCAGAGAAAATTTCTTGATCAATGGCTTGTCATAGCCAATGTCGACTTTGTCTAGGCGGGCCACTTCTTTACCGCTTTTAGGAAAAATGAAATTGGGAATGTGAAAAGACACTGGGCCCGTTTCAGCCTGAATACCAGACAAAACCCCTTCCAGCTTTTCAATCATTTTCATGCGGCTTTTGGCCTGGGTTGCCTTTGATGCTTTAGCTTTGAATCTATCCACAAAGCGCTGCATATGCTCTTTTTTCTTGGTGATATTCTTGATAGTGTTTTCTTGGGTTGCTTGATTTTGATCTTTTTGCTCCATAAAGTCGTCAAAGTTCCCCTTGTAAACAGCTAAATTTCCTTGGTTTAGGTACAAAGTAATAGTTGAGACATTGTTCAAAAAAGATTTGTCATGCGATACAAACAATAGGGTTCCTGGAAATTTCATCAGGTAAGATTCTAACCACTCAATGCTGGGAAGATCCAGATGGTTTGTGGGTTCGTCCAGGATCAGGAAATCTGGCTTAGACACCAGAATTTTGGCTAGTTCCAAGCGCATGCGCCACCCACCAGACAAAACTGTTGGGGAAAGACCCAACTGAGCTGGCTTAAACCCCATACCTAACAAAACTTTTTCAGCAACGCCCTCTAGTTGGTGTCCTTCCAGGCGCTGATACTGCTCAAGCGCTTGCTCGTATTCTTCATAAACTTCTTCTGTATAGCCTAGTTCTAGTTTTGCCCCTGCTTCATCCACCTTTTGTTTCAGGGAAAAGAGTTCTTGATGACCAGATAAGCATTCTTCCAAAATAGTGGCCTGAGGATTTTCATTGGGAGATTGGGGCAAAACAGACAGGCGCATGTCTTTAGGTCTAATAACCTGCCCACCATCGGATTCTTCTAAATTCGACATAATTTTAAGTAAAGTTGTCTTGCCCTGACCATTGGCCCCAATCAGAGCAATACGCTCTTTAAGAGGAAAATGGTAGGTGAGATTTCGCAGAATAACCCGGTCCGCATAGGACTTTGATATTTTTTCAATCCTCATCATGATAATTTCTTATAACGAATTGAGACGCGCGTGTCGATCTAAAAACACTAAACCCTATGGACGAATCGATCTCCCTATAGTATTTTCAAAAGCATGAACTTTATAGCCTTTCCACACATTGACCCAGTGATCTTTACCATTTATGGCCCTATTGCTTTACGATGGTATAATTTGGCCTATATGCTGGGGTTGATGCTGGGTTGGGCCTATTGCCGGCAGCTGATTCGCCTAAGTCCTTCAACTATTACTTTAAAAAATCTAGATGATTTGCTGGTTTGGTCGCTTATAGGGATTTTTATTGGGGGGCGCTTGGGCCATATTTTGTTTTATGAACCCAGTATTTTTTTGGCAAACCCTTTGAATATTTTGAAAACTTGGGAGGGTGGCATGTCCTTCCACGGGGGAATGATGGGATTGATCGTTTCATTCTATATTTTTCATAAGAAATATAAGATCCCCCTGCCCCGTCTTCTGGATTTAGCCGCAGCAGCCGCGCCCATAGGGTTATTCTTTGGAAGGATTGCCAATTTTATTAATG
Organism: Alphaproteobacteria bacterium; assembly: GCA_037146715.1. NCBI lineage: Bacteria > Pseudomonadati > Pseudomonadota > Alphaproteobacteria > Alphaproteobacteria bacterium. The sequence goes on along the minus strand of JBAWWO010000001.1, from coordinate 116,579 downwards.
ATGAGTTATACGGCAGACCAACCGATGTTCCCTGGGCGGTTCTATTTCCCTCAGGCGGCTATGCACCCCGGCACCCCAGCCAACTGTATGAAGCTTTCTTTGAGGGAGCGGTGCTGTTTGGAGTGCTGCTTTATTTTATTCTGAAAAAAGATGCTTTAAAAAAGCCAGGTATTCTTTCGGGATTATTCTTAGTCATTTATGGAGCCTCCCGATTCTTTGTTGAGTTCTTTCGCGAACCAGAAAGCTGGATTTCGATTTTCACAACGGGACAAGCCCTGTGCATTCCTATGGTTGCTGTGGGTGTTTATGTTATTGCTTATGTCAAGAAACATGACTAAACAGGGCCCTAGAATGACCACTCGGGTTGAAGCCCCGCGGATTCATTGATTAGAAAACCCTTGAAACTGGCTTTCTCTTATGATCTGATATTGTCTAAAGAGAGGCTATAAAATATGATCATACTCCCACGATTTTTTCTGTTTATTTTTCTGGGCTGTTTTTGTGTGTCCCTATCTATGCCAGCCTATGCTGTCCATGGTGTTCGCACTCCCTCAACAGTGAGTGACAACGATGATGATGACATATCTGAAATCGATGAGGATGAGGGTCAAAATGCAGACGAGGACAATGAAGACGAGGACGAAGATGAAAAAAACATTGATACAGACTTAGCAGATGAAGATGATTTTATGAAAACTTATAGATATAATTTTAGAAATACGGATGAAGATGATGAGGATCAGACTGAAGAAGAAAATACTCGCGGTCATCATGACAAAAAAATCCCCGGAGTTCGAGAAGAGGGAGACGCCACTTTCATAGACAAAAAAACTGTAAAAGAACATCATCAAAAATTAGTAAAAGACCTGGAAAAAAGTGAAAGCTTTATCAAAAAACATAAAGAGGAAATTAAGGCCCTTCAAGTAGCCAACAAAGGAATAGAGAAAGCTTTAAGCACCGTAAAAAAAAGGACTCAAATTGAGAGCCTTAGAGAAGCCAGCCAGCAGAACAGTAAGAAAATTGACAAGTTAAAACATGAGATCAATAAACTAGAGCAAAAAATTCCTCTTCTTAAAAAAAATATCAAAGAACTTGACCGAATAAAACCTTATCTCCCTGATGACTTTTTTAACACACACCCCACTTCTGCGACAGTTACGGCCCCTGTTGCTGCGCATACCCCCTCTCTTCCAATTGCGCCCCATATCGCCTCCATCACCCCTGCTCCATCAACTCCTCATGCTGAAACTTTAGGAAAGTATTCTTTGGACCCAAGGGCCAATAATCAAATTGGGGCAGCCATCGGAAAACTTAGGAATTGGTATCTTTCAGATTATTTTCCCTTTACGATAGAGCCCCAAATCCATTATCAGAAAGGACGCAGCCAGGCGAATCCTGTCACATTTGATATGGATCCGAAAGATGTTAGTTTGTCTCGCAACAAAAAAATTAGCCTGTCGACCATTACGGCTGCCTTCTTTTGTGAAAATAGTGAAAATGCCAATACGTGGGTCAAATTTTCCACTGTTATAAGAAATATCATGGGAAATCATGAAATTATGCTGGTCACCTGCCCTTGCCGTGATTTTCTCTCCTTTCTCTGTCAAAAGACGGCCTGCCAAAGCGGCCTTTGTGGAAGGGAACCTGGCATAGGCGTTGCGTGCGCCCTTTGTCGAGCTAATAAAAATTTAGACATTGAAACAAGGGCATGCCAACGGGACTATAAAGATGCTTTGGGTAACACCCAAAGTTCGGCATCCTCTTCTTCCAGAGCAGTTCCCCCTTACCGACCCTATGGGAATCCTTATGGGTATAACAATTTTGGAGGATGGAGCAACAGATAAAAAAAGACATAACCTTTGACAAAAAAAGATGCTTTTTATAGACTAACCATATAGATAAAAAATAAAGGGGCGGTAAATGCATTCAGTAAAAATTTTCTTGTTAGCAATTCTTATTCATCATACAGGCTTCTCAGCTTTTTCTTCAAAAGCCTGGGAACCTTACCGTTTATCTTCTCCAGAAAAATCTCAACTCTCATTTGAAACAGAGCGCTTAGTTGCCAAGCCTGTTACCGCAGAATCTTTAGAATCTTTAGTTGCGTCTGGATCTGCTCTTTTTTCAAATTCTCAAATTTTAACCACCTGGCCCGGCAACAAAACAGAAACCCCAGAAGATGTACAAAAATGGAGGAACTATCTTGTGAAAGAGCAAGAAAAGTGTGCTGCGAACCTTTTGAGTTTGCGATCATTTTATTTGAAGAGTAGCCCTGAAACTTTTGTGGGCTTTATAGGATGTCATAGGCATATGGATAGCGGCCATAGCTCTGATGGGGCAGTTGAATACTTTTCAGCTTTTGAACCAGCTTTCCAAAGACAGAACTATGCATTTGAAGCCAGTGTTGGGATTTTAGAAAATGATTTGTGTCGCCTTGCGAACTATCAATACAGACTTGTGGGAATAAATGGTGACAATCCAGGGGCTATTAGGCTTGTGACAAAACTTGGTTATGTCGCATGGGATCCCGCATCTCAACTGCCCCAGGCAGCGGAACCAAAGCTACCTAATCCTGCAGGCTCCCTGCCAAAACTGGAAAGACTGCAATTGGTTAGAGAAAAAATGGAAAAGAGGCTTCAATTGCCTCCTCATTTAAGATCTCAACTTAATTTATACAGAGGCGATTTTGTAACCCCAGACCTATTAGAAACCATAAAAGGACGTCTACAAGAAAGTCTGTCCAAAAGCACAAAATAAGTTAATCATTTAAATTTTATCAAAAAGGATTTTTTTATGAATTTTATGAAATTTTTACTCTTAGCTATAAGTATTCCTATGCTTGGGCTGTCTAGCCCTTCCTCAGAGAAATTCGACTCCCCAAAATGGACCCCTTATCGCCTGGCTGAACCCGAGAAGTCTCAAGTTTCTTTTGCCACCGACCGCTTAACAGCTGAGCCCATTACCTCGGCGAATTTCACAGCTGTTTTTGAATCTGGAAAAACCCTTTTTTCTAACCCTGATGTTTTAGCAAACTGGGCAGGCCCAAGAACAGCTAGTGAAAAAATATAGCTGCGTGGCAGGAAATTCTAACAGCATTGCAAAACAGAACGACTGCCAACCTATTAAGTTGGAGAGCCCTTTATCTAACCACGTCAATTCTCCCTCTTGTTGCTCCAGAAGCTGATGCAGCCGCAGAAAACCCAAAATCCTTTGTAGGATTTATAGGTGCCCATAGATATCCCGACAATTCCTCAAAGGACCATAGTGGCGCTGTAGAAGTCATATGCGCCATAAGTCCAGAGTACTGGTCGAATGGCTATGCAACTGAGGCCATCACAGGATACTTTGCAAATGATTTGGCGCGACTTACAAACTATGAATATACATTTGCCGCCCTCAGCCCCAAAAATTTAAAGGCTCTTGAAGTAGTTAAAGGGCTTGAAAGTTTTGGTGCAAAAGAATGGGACAAAGGGTTCTTGGCAGAAAAAACACCTTCCCATTTAAACAGAAAAGAAATTTTATACAGAATAGAAAAAGAAGATATTCTAAAAGCATTGAATCCAGTTCAATAAAGGGACGTAATTTTATCTCTTTACTTCTCATAAACTGCTGCCGGTCTTAAGTAAAAAGGCTCTTTAGAAAATACATCTATCTTGCCCTGTTGCAGGAAATGCCAGGCAGCCAGGCCCCCATTTTTTGCAGTCAGCTGTTGAACTTTCTCATGAAATTCACCCTGGGTTCCGGAAATAAGCTTATCTGTGATCAGCTGCACTTTTTCGCCCTTTATATCCTGAACCGTCATTATTTTAGTCCATTGAGGCTGGACATCTTTTTCTCCATAAAAGCATCCATAGAAATCATCCCGTCGCGTATCTAAGGCAATCAGCATAGCCCCCTGCCCTGCCAAATATCGATGAATCTGAAATGAACTAAGTCCCAGAATGGGCAGTTTTCCTGCCACAGAAAATCCATAAGCCGCCGCAAGACCCAGCCGAATTCCAGTAAAAGACCCAGGCCCTCGATTAACGGCTACATGGGTTAACTGCTGGGCCTTGCATCCCGATTTTTCAAAGACACGCCCAATAAAATCCATAAGCACTGCAGACTGCCCATGGGAAAGCTCTTCCGACACCTCAGCTATAACGTTCCCATTGTCAGTCAGTGCTACCGAACACATCTGGGCCGAGGTTTCAAGGGATAGAATAAGCGTCATAGTAAATCCTGCATTTAAGCATCTAGCATAATGAATATAGGGGAAAACTAAAAGAAAAACTATTGCATTTCTTCCCGATAAGATTCATGATTGTGTCGGATTTAAAGGTTTAATTATGAAAATTGCAATTTTAAAAGAAACAATTTCAACTGAACATCGTGTGGCGGCGTCGCCAGAAACGGTTAAGAAGCTTGTTGGTCTTGGATTTTCTGTATTTTTAGAAAAATCTGCGGGACTTGCGGCCTCAATCCCCGATCAACAGTATGAAGAAGTAGGCGCTCATATTGTCAAAAGTAGATCCGACCTTTTAGAGGGGTCTCAGGTAATCCTGAAAGTACGATCTCCCCTTACTGAGGAAACTGAGCTTAAAGATTTTCCCAAAGGGTCCTTGTTGATTTGTCTTTGCGATATTTTGCAACACCCTAAGCATCTGAAGGCCTATGAAAAACATGGTCTATCTGTATTAGCTTTAGAAATGATCCCCCGCATTACCCGGGCCCAAGCTATGGACGTTTTATCGTCTCAAAGCAATTTGTCGGGCTATCGGGCCGTGCTTGAGGCTGCAACCTTATTTCAACGTATTTTCCCCATGATGATGACCGCAGCAGGAACGCTGTTGCCTGCAAAAGTTTTCATCATTGGTGCGGGCGTTGCCGGGCTTCAAGCTATTGCCACAGCCAAAAGACTTGGTGCTGTTGTATCTGCCTATGACGTGCGTCCTGCAACCAAGGAACAAGTAGAAAGCCTGGGAGGCACTTTTGTGGAAGTTGCTGTACGGGGCCCTACAGAAACAACCTCTGGCTACGCCAAGGAAATGACGGATGATTACAAAAAACAGGAAAAAGAAAAGCTAGCCGAAGTTGTGAAGCAAGCAGACATTGTTATCACGACAGCTTTGATTCCTGGGCGCCCTGCCCCACTGCTTATTACAGAAGACATGGTCCACAGCATGAAATCTGGATCTGTTGTGATTGATTTAGCTGGCGAAAACGGGGGCAACTGTGCACTCAGCAAATTCGGCAAAGTGGTCGACGTGAATGGGGTCAAAATTTATGCCCCCCAAGATCTGGTTTCAAAACTTGCCCGGGATGCAACGGACCTATATGCCAGAAACATCTTTAATTTGATGAAGCTTCTATACAACGAAACAGAAAAGAAAGTTCACTTGCCTCTTGATGATGATATTATTAAGGGGGCCCTATTGGTTAAAGAGGGCGAAATTCTAAGAACTGACCTGATGAAAGAATAGACGAGGAAAAATATGCTCACTTTAAGTACTCAAGTTGTTGAAAAAACCAGTGTCCTGGTGCATAAGATTCTGCCTGCGGAAAGTTATTCCGTAGACGTATTAAAGAATAGTGCTGATATGGACCCTCTGATGATCAGTCTGACCGTTTTTACTTTGGCTGCTTTCGTTGGATACTACGTGGTTTGGCGTGTGACCCCTGCTTTGCACTCTCCCCTAATGGCTGTTACAAATGCTATTTCCAGCGTGATTATTGTGGGCGCCCTTGTGGTGGCAGGCAGTGAAGGTTTTGACTTTTCGAAAGTGATGGGGTTCATTGCAGTTACTTTAGCATCCGTTAATATTTTTGGTGGATTTATTGTCACTAACCGCATGCTACAAATGTTTAAGAAAAAGAAATAAGGGGATCTTCGTGAACGGAAACGTATCATCACTTTTATATTTAGTTGCGTCAGTTTGTTTCATTCTGTCTTTAAAAGGGCTGTCATCACCTGAAACTGCCCGCCAGGGCAATTTATATGGCATCCTTGGAATGGTTCTAGCAATTGGAACCACTTTGTTTTTTGGTGCCATTGAAAGCTTTGACACCATCATTGGGGGAATTTTGGTGGGGGGAACCGTCGGAACGATTATTGCACGTAAAATAAAAATGACTGCGTTGCCTCAACTGGTTGCCGGGTTCCACAGTTTAGTGGGGCTTGCCGCTGTGTGTGTTTCAGGCGCTGCCCTTTATTCGCCCGACACCTTTGGGATTGGGGGCATGCAGGGCATTAAATTAAGCGCTCTTGTTGAGATGGGGATTGGAACAGCCATTGGGGCCGTCACTTTTACAGGATCTCTGATTGCCTTTGGAAAACTTCAGGGTATTTTTTCCAGCAAACCTTTAACCTTTTCTGGGCAACATCTCTTTAACGCCTTTTTGTTGGTGTGCATTGTCGTGTGTGGCATTTGGCTTGTCACAACAGGGGAATTTGTTGCCTTTTGGATGCTGACCGTTCTTTCTTTTGTCTTAGGATTTTTATTGATTCTGCCTATTGGCGGCGCTGATATGCCCGTTATTGTTTCCATTTTAAATTCTTATTCTGGCTGGGCTGCCTGTGGCATTGGGTTTACCCTGCAAAACAACTTACTGATTATTACAGGAGCTTTGGTGGGATCATCAGGCGCCATCCTAAGCTACATCATGTGCAAAGGCATGAACCGATCCATCTTTAACGTTATTTTGGGTGGATTTGGAACAGACGCAGCCTCCGCTGCTGTGACGGCCTCATCTTCTGATCAACCTATAAAATCAGGCAGTGCTGATGATGCAGCCTTTTTAATGAAAAACGCCAGCTCAGTCATTATTGTTCCGGGATATGGGATGGCTGTGGCTCAAGCACAGCACGCCCTGAAAGAAATGACAGAATTGTTGAAAAACCAGGGTGTGAAAGTACGTTTTGCGATTCACCCCGTAGCCGGTCGCATGCCTGGCCATATGAACGTTCTGTTGGCCGAGGCTAACATTCCCTATGAAGACGTATTAGAACTGGATGAAATTAATCGCGATTTCTCATCCACTGACATTGCTTTTGTTATTGGAGCCAACGACGTAACCAACCCTGCAGCCAAAACAGACCCCCAGAGCCCTATTTACGGCATGCCCATTCTGGATGTGGCCAACGCAAAAACCGTTCTGTTCGTAAAACGATCCATGGCGTCCGGCTATGCGGGCGTTGAAAATAGTTTGTTCTTTAAAGATAACACCATGATGCTATTCGGCGACGCTAAAAAGATGTGTGAACATATCATTAAGGCGTTGTAGGGATACAAAAAATTCTGTACAACAAGCATGTAATTAATTTGAGAAATCCTATGTATAAAATACTTCTGTCGTTACTTTTTATTTCTTTCTCTTGCTATGCCAACCCCTCTGAGATGCCCTCTATAAAGCCCATTAATTCTCGCATTGATAATGTTGTCATTCCAGACCAACCCAGATTGGATGATGTAACTATTATTGTTTCTTCTTGCGATAAATATTCTGAATTTTGGCGACCCTTTGGTATTTTGCTGTTCCGCTATTGGCCCTCTTTAAAAACTTATAACAAACATATTCCCATTATTATCATTTCCAACAAAAAACCTTTTTCTTTTGACCGCATCCACATCTTCAACACAGGGGAAGACTATGGATGGTCGAAAAATATGTTGATGGCTTTAGCTCAAGTTAAGACAAAATATGTATTGTATATGCAGGAAGATTATTTCCTATCGGATCCTGTAAATGAAGCCTATTTATATTATTTGCTGACAAAAATGAAGGAACAAGATGTGCCCTACATTCAATTGAACAGTGGAAAGGGAGAAAGTGATTATCCAGCTATTAAAGGAACGGAGATAAAGGGTAAGTATGATTCTTATAGAACAAGTCTTCAATCTGCTCTTTGGAACACAAAAATTTTTGCATGGCTTATAAAGGAAGATGAGGACGCCTGGGCCTTTGAACGAAATGCGACTATTCGCAGCCAAGGGGTCTTAAACCCCTTTTTAGCCCTGACTGCTCAAAATGATCCCATTAAATTCTTAAATGCCGCCAATTCTGGGTATTTTGTGCGTGCCACAGCGCCATTTCTTGAAAAAGAAGGCATTGTCATGAAAAACACCATTCTGCCTGTCTACGAAGACTATAAATTTACGAACTGGGTCAGAGCCAATTTTCCACGAATATTTACATTCATTTGGGCACCTTTTTTCAGGCTTATCGACGAAAAATTCAGAAATAAGTTATAGCCTACTCAATCAACCCTTTTAAAAAGTCACCCAGGCCTATCTGACGGTGTTTTTTTAGTTTTTCGCCTTGAATAATTGAAATAAGTCGAGCTAAGGTTTGGTCCAGAGTTTCGTTTACAAGAACATAATCATATTCCGCCCAGTGGCTAATTTCTTGGATAGCGCGGCTCATCCGGTCTAAAATCACATATTCGTCATCCTGGGCACGGCGATACAGACGCCTCTCTAATTCTTCCAGTGATGGGGGCAAAATAAAGATTGAAACTACGTCTTTGTCCATTTTTTGAGTCAACTGCTGGGTCCCCTGCCAATCTACATCAAACAACACATCATGTCCCTGCGCAAGCGCTTCCTCAACGGTGGTTTTAAGAGTTCCATAGTAATTTCCAAAGACCTCTGCATATTCCAAGAAAAGACCTTCTTGAATCATTTTTTTAAATTCTTTTGTGGAGACAAAAATATAGTCTTTGTTAGGCACTTCACCCGGCCGTTGGGGGCGCGTCGTCACAGATACTGACAAAACCGTATTGGGCAAAGACTTAAGCAAAAGTTTACACAGAGTTGTCTTCCCTGCCCCGGATGGAGACGATAAAATAAGCAAAATACCGCGACTTTTCATTTAAAGTCCCTTCAAAGAAATGGCTGACAGATGGCACCCAAAGATTTCTTCTTGTCTATGAAAGGCCCGTCGACAACTGAAAAACAAATCTTCGTTTTCATAAGTGTCATAGGGCAAAACTTCAACTGTTTGCAAGTTAAATTTTTCCAGCTGGTGCTTCACATATCCAGGTAAATCAAAAAGAATTTTAGAGGGCGTATATTGTTCTAAAAAGAACTGTTCGTTGGTTTCATCTTTTTGTAAGAAAGCGTCTCTTAATTCTGAACCAACCTCATAGGAATCCTGATGGATACAGGGTCCAATAACGGCAACTGTTGTCGCAAAATCTGCCCCTCTTTTTTGCATTAGCTCAAGGGTATTTTGAATCACCCCGCTTAGGGCACTGCGCCAGCCTGCATGAACAGCCCCAATGATTTTATTTTCTGGGTCTGCAATCAGCACAGGCACACAATCCCCCGTTTGAATGCCCAGGGTCACGTCTGTACGTTTTGTCACAACTGCATCCGCAATGGGGACCTCCTCCCCCTGCCCCCAAGGCTCAGTCAATTCGATTGCCTTATTCCCATGCTCTTGCCTTAAGGTTTGCAAACTATTTGCGGGCATGCCCAAGGCTTCCATGGCTAGGGCTCTGTTTTTAAAAACATTCTTTGGATCGTCCGTTTCCCTTAAAGAGCAGTTCAGTGAGCTTAACAGCCCCGTACTCACCCCACCCTGCCGCGTAAAAAATCCATGGCGCACCCCATAAAGAAAGGAAGATATCAGATAAGGAACTTTTGATTCAGTCATAGGTCAAGGGTAGAAAAATACGGGCCAAATGTAAAGATTTTTATTGGGGTTGTATAGGTTCATAAGATATGAGACAAATCAAGCAGTCTTCAGAATGGAAGTATAATAGTCATAAGGGGTCATGCCTTTCAAGTTAAAATGAGGTCTGTAAGTGTTGTATTTATGGACAGCTTTCTGAAGCTCGCAACTCATCTCAAAGATATTATTGGCTAACAGATAAGGTTTGGCATAGAATTCTTCTCGGAAAGTGCGATTACCTCGTTCTACACCCCCATTCCATTGAGGTCTCCTAGGAGGCAGAACAAAAAGAGGTATACCCAATTCCCCACAAGCTTCCTCAAAGTCCTTCATAAACTCGGAACCCCCATCCACCTGTATGGATTGAATGTGGAAAGGTAGGTCTCGTATAAGCTTGTGTAAGAATTGTCGAGCAGTAGCACTTTTGGCATTAGGATATACCTCTGCAGCAATAGTCTTGGTTACAGGATCCCAGGCCTGGAAGTGCTTCATATACAAATTATTCTGGGTGACAGTCATATGATCTACCTGTATGAGTTGTCCCGGCTCTTTCCCCTTCATCCCATACTTCCAGCGTTGCGCATGGCGTTGGAATCGTCGGGCATGAGCCTTGTGTCTAATGGCCGAGTAAGACCCCGCACAACTCCCTTACCCATAAGGCTTTTAAGGATACGTCCTACGGTACTTTCGCTCAAGATAATATGATGGTCTCTTTGCAGAATAATCTTGATCTTAGCCTTTCCATAGGTTGGATTCTCTAGTCTTATCTTTAGGACCATATCTTTATGTGCAGCAAGCACTTTGCTTTGCCTTTTATGATGGGGTCGTCTACTTCTATATTCCAAGCCCTTGATGCCATAAATCCTGATGCCCTTCTTACGTCTATAATAGGTGGCCCGGCTGATGCCTGTGATACCAGCTATCTCTGTATCTTTTATCCCCTTGGATTTTAGGAGATCCCAATCCCCAAGGTGTTTCTGACGATCCAGCGCTTGTTGGGATAATGATTCTTGTGTACGAGCATATCGTTCTAGTTTATAAATATTCTTGTGTAGACATTTTATCTGCATAAAAAAGACCTCCTAGGTTGGTTGTTTAACAAACTCATCCTGAAGGTCTTTTTTCTTATTCGCAAGAGCGATTCGCTTCTCTACTTATGGCTCCGCTTATCCCTCTTGCTCAGTCTCACTTCTATTTGAACTTTTACATCAATGTGATAGAGAATTTCTGGAATCAAACGAAAAGACATATGCGTAAATTTAATAGTATCCAAAACACAATTTTGGGCTATTTTTGAACGCCAAGAACCCCCGTCATCTGGTTAGTTAGATCTTCCATTAAGTAAGTCAAAAACCCCCACAAATTCTCTTGTTCTAAGATTTTTTTAATTGACTCTTGTGGTAAAAACCGCTGCATTTCTTGTTTAAATTCTGTTTCAATTTCAGATTTAACTGTAAGCAATCTTTTATGTTCATCAAATAAATTCAAAAAATAGTCTGGGGTATAATTTCGGTCTTTGATCTTACGAGGGATTAATGCGAAATTGGGTTTTAATCCTTGACCATGAAGCCATAGGATATCCCACAAATCACGGTATTTAATACGATTTCTAAAGGCAAATGCCATCAATTTATCCGTATAAATCTCTTCACGGCTTTGTGCCTGAATAATAAGTCCACTCGTACCCATATCAATATCATAAGGATTTAATAACATCATAGGACGCTTTTCATAGGAAGGTATAGCACAAATATCGATGTTAATGCGCTGAGCAGGTAAATTCTTAGATTGAGGTCTGGTTTCTATTTTGATCTTCCATGTATCTACATTTGGATTGTCTTTGTTGTGATTATCTTTTATAGGAGCGTCAACTCTGACCTGTAGCCCATATTTATCTTGAAGGCTTTCCGTTAGTAGCTCACCCATCGCAGATAGACTAGTGCGAGAAAAATCACTTCCTCCAGTAAAATCCAAGTCTTCGCTTAATCTCACCCCGCCATAACAACATCTCAAGCACGTTCCCCCTATAAAAGTAAGATTCTTCAGTAAATTTTCAGTGCTTAGCACTCGTAATATATCGTGATGTAACAACTCCTTTTCGACTACTATTCTTAAGGGAGACAAATTTGGCTGATTTTTTAAAGCTTCTGTTACGAGTTTATCAAATAAGTTCATTTGCCATATTCCAATCTATTAAGTCACAATTTCTGTGAGTTGTTTTCATATCCCTAAGGGCTAAAGCAATACTCGCTCGCCATAGTTTACAATCAGCATCATAGGTCAGTTGGTCCATGATGCTGATTGGCTTCTGGTTAGTATGAATAAATTCTATTGTGCCAAATTCTCCGCAAGAGATTATATTGCTTCGACCTGATGACATAATTGATATCCGATTTATGGGAGCCTGCGAAATAACTCCTGCATCACTTAAAACTGTTTCAAGGCTAATATAATTAAACTTATTATTCTTTAAATGAGTTGCTGCATGAAATAATAAGAGACCGTTGGCGGGAATAGCTTTTTTATAAACATATAGTCCTCGGCATACTCTCTGCAAATATCCAGCATGCACAGTTCTACTCAGTAAGGCTTTGAAAGTTGAGTCCGATAAGTCAGGACAAAGAGCACTCAAGTCTTGAAGTGAAAACAAATAATGTTCGTTACTAGCATTTTGTTGAAGCCAGTTACTTAAAATTCTCATGGGCTGCATAAACTAACCACTCCGCATTAGGTTACACTTAGAATAACCTACTGTAGAGTTCTGTGCAACCTATCTTAGTCGAACTATGGATTAAAATTTGATTGTCTTCAAAAAACAACACAATCTAAGAAGAACCTAGATTATGGCATCTCCCTCTAAAGGTAGCACCAGGGTAGCACGGAGGAAAAATGAGATTTTATGATTTCTCAGAAATTGGCTGTAAAACTGGTGGGCACTACAGGGCTCGAACCTGTGGCCCGCTGATTAAGAGTCAGCTGCTCTACCAACTGAGCTAAGTGCCCCACCGACGCCTGTATACCAAATTAAGGGATTTAAGTCGATAATTTTTTAAGAAAAAAATAATTTTTCATAAATTACGATAAAGTGATAGAAAATTTATTTTTTTTTGTTAGGATGGTCTCTTAACTATTATAAGGTAGTAAAAATGTGGAATAAATCTTTTATCATCATTGTTTTGGCAAGCTTTGCTCTATCCTGTGTTGCTTTGTGGCGTGCGTCCGTTGGTCCTTCATCCGAACGGTTGATGGAAACTATCCTAGAAGAATTCAACAAAAAGCCCGAAGTTATTGCAGAAATTACCGTACAGGGGATGAGAAATCTTCAGCAAAAGGCGGAAAATGCTGATTTAGTGCGTAAGCAAAAGAAAATAAAGGAAAAACAAGCAGAACTTGAAACCAATTCTGTTTCCCCTTTTATTGGAAACCCTAATGGAGACATGGTTATCACCCAATTTTTTGACTACCATTGTGGATATTGCCGCAAGGTTGACCCCATCATTGAAGAGCTTTTGAAAACAGATCATTCAGTGCGCATCGTATTCAAAGAATATCCAATCTTTGGGGATGCCACCCTTGCAAAAGCGGCTTTAGCTGCCAATAAGCAAAAGAAATATAAAGAATTCCATACGTCTTTGATGAATGCTGAGGCTAATCTTTCAGAAGACTCTCTGGTAGGTTTGGCGCGTTCTTTGGGTATGGATGGGGCAAAATTCGTGAAAGATATGAATAGTCCTGCCATTGAAAAGGAACTGAAAGACAACTTAGCGCTCGGAGAATCCTTAGAAATTTCCGGCACCCCCTGCTTTATCATTGGGGGAACCTTGCTTCCTGGGGCTATTGACTTGGAAACGATCAAAAAGACATTGGCTTCTGAACGCTTGAAAAAGACTAACGCTCCTAAATAGTACGTTTTGATGAAGTATAAATTTAGCCTAATACAATCCACATCTTTGGTTGTTGGAAATGTTGTAGGAGCTGGCATTCTGATGTTGCCTGCTTCTTTGGCAGTTTATGGAAGTTTCGGTATTTTTGGGTGGATGATAACTTCCCTAGGGGCTATCATGTTAGGGCTTGTATTTGCCAGCTTAAGTCAACACTTTACTAAAACTGGTGGCCCCTATACTTATGTCAAAGAAGTTTTTGGAAAATTTGCAGGCTTTCAAACCGCTTGGATTTATTGGCTTGCGAACACAATCAGCAATATCGGTATCGCGATTGCCTTTGTAAGCTATTTATCAACTGTTTTTCCTGAAATCGCAGAAACCCCTTTGTATGGATTTTTAATATCTCTTGGCTGTATCTGGCTTGTGATGCTTTTGAATTGTTTAGGGCTCGCGATCTTTGCCAGGCTACAAGTGTTGATGACTCTGGCCAAAATCATTCCTTTAATTTTTATTGGGGCTGTGGGCATTTTTTATGTGGATTGGAATAATGTTTACCCTTTTCAAATAAGCGCGGGTTATTCAGTTAAAACTGTCATTCTTTCGACTATTTCTTTAAGTATTTTTTCATTCATTGGCATTGAATCTGCCACAATCCCCTCAGAAAACATAAAAAATCCCAAAAAAGTAATTGCACTCGCCACTATTTTAGGAACATCTATTGCCGCCGTTATTTATATGTGGATCCACCTAGTCATTATGGGAATTTTAGGAACAGAAACCCTGGCCACATCCCCCGCCCCCTTCGCTCAAGCTGCCAGCAAGATATTTGGTGATCAGGTCGGCACCCTCATTGCGATCATTGCTGCCTTTGCAACTTTCAGCACCTTAAATGGCTGGATGCTTCTTCAGGGGCAACTTCCGATGGCGGCCGCTCGTGATGGGTTGCTGCCCAAAATATTCGGGAAAGTCACTAAAAAAGGGGCCCCTGTTTTTGCCCTGTTGACCTCAACGATTCTAATGAGTGGCCTAGTTTTCATGAATTATCAGTCCAGTTTGGTCAATCAATTCACCCTAATCATCAACCTAACGTCCTTTTCCATTTTACTCCCTTATTTTGGATGCAGTTTGGCAGAATTACGATTACTTTTAAAACAGCCTGCGCGAGACTTTAAGAAATTCATTCTGCCCCTTGCGATCAGCCTGCTTGCCCTTTCCTACACAGTTCTGGCCATCATCGGCGTTGGTTGGGAAAGCGCCCTTTTGGGTATTGGCCTTATTGCACTCGGTATGCCTTTGTATTGGTATATGCAGCGGTAGATTCCTCTCCGGTGCCTTCCCTCTCGGGCATTCCCCCAAAGCGTTAAGCTCCCTAAACTCGACCCATCACACTAAATAGAATCTGCGGTGTTACGCTGTTGCCACAAACGGGATGAAGAATGGGGTAGCCATATTCCAAGGATCCCGTCAGGTTTCTGTAGTTGGCTCGCACACCTATACCTGCACCACGGCCTGTGGCTGAGAAAGTCTCAACTCCTAGGATAGGGCTGCGGTTCCAAATATTGATCTTCGACATGTATGTAAAGAATTGAATATCTTGTAACCCTAGTAGCGCTTCCAAGTGATAAATCAATTCGATTTTACCTTCAAATCCACTGTCTCCTGACATGGACGCTGCTGGGTACGCTCCGTCCATGGGGGGGCCATTGGAATAGAACCTATCAATGGCCAAAAGCTCTCTAGCTGCATATTGAGTGTCGGCCTGAAACTTCACAGAAAATGGCCCCATAAGCCTTTGAAGTCTTGTAAAGTTCACCTCAAAATAAAGGGGCACACCACTGCCAAAAGCCCGACTTTTGTGAGGGTCATTTTTTGATATGGGATTCAACACATTCAACCCAGATGTTCCCTTAAATTGAAAAGAGTTCTGCCCCGCCCACCCATCAGCCCAATCCACTAAAGCCAATACCTTCACCTGGCGAACTCGTTCTCTTATAAGTTGCGAAAAATCAGCCACAGTTTGTTTTTGGTTCGCATATCGTAGCTCTACCCCCCCATAAAGATTAAGCTCTTGTGAGCGTATCAATGGGTCTAAAAGAGTTCCTATTATGGTTGCCTGATGTTTATCGATTTTTAATGTTGTAGTAGGATGAGACGCCAAAACAATCCCCTGTAATGAGACTGTAATACCATCATTCCCAATGGGCGCTGTATAACCCGCCACAGCAGCTTTTAATTCCCTAGGCAAAAGAGACTGTTGGTAGGACAAATCTACTTTGTGTTCTTCTTGCCATTTAGGCGCCCAAGACATGCCAACGTTATAGGTGATGGGACCAACTGCATCAGTACCATAGTTATTAACGCCAGCTAAGCCCTGCAGTGCTTGTTTGGGTGGGATCACAAGCCTAACACGCGTGGCGCCCTCAGCGTTGACGGGGGACGGCTCAAAAAAAGCCTTGGCGTTGGGATACAAATCCCGAACCAAAAGAAGTCCCCGCTCAAAATTATCCATGCGCAAAGGAAGGCCCCTAAAATACTCTGAAAGAGCCCGTATGCGGGGCGAAATTTCCTTATGATCTTGTTTCTGAATTTCAATTTGATCAACGTATCCTTCAATCACTTTGAAAGTGACTTGCCCCACATTGGTGTCAATATCTTGGACGGGAATAACAGCATAGCTTAAAAAATACCCTTCCTTCCGATAAGCTTTAGTCATGCAATAGGCAATATCAGATAGCTCATTAAAGCCAATCTTTTGGCCTACGTAATGTGCCCAACAAGGCAACAGCTCTTTTGCTCGAATAGTTCTGTTTCCAATAATGGTAACCGTTTTTAGGGTAAACAGAGGAGTGTCCTCAGCTTTCTGAACTGGCTTTCGATAAGTGTCAGGAGAAACAAGGGGAGTCTTTTTTTCAGCGTCTAGCTTAGAAGCCAAAGCAGCAAGCCCCGTTTCATCAGGCAAAAGTTTTTCTGTAACAGCCGATGTTTGACCAGCCGTTGCCCTAGCCGCCCCAGCCGATGCCTGAGTATTTAGGCAAAACAAGGGCATAAGCAGAAAAAAGAAAAGAATTCCTTTAAGCATTATCATTATACGTTATGCATCCATGTTGACCTTATGTTTCATAGTATAAGGCTTTGGGAAACAATTCAAATTAATTTTTTGACATCCTTTATAAAAAATGCAAAGATAAAAAAAAGAAGGTAGAACAATGACAAAATTCAGACAAATATTTTTTATTTTGATAAGTGGAATTCTAGTGGACGCGCCCGTTGCGTTTGCAGCGCATAGGGATGATAACTCTCATCAGCCTTCTGTTCAAGAATTGGCTGAGCCTTTGTGTAAGGGCTTAAAAAAAGCCGAATGTCAAGATATCGTTGATTCCATTGATAGAATTTCTGCGCAGGATAGGGTAAGTGTTTGCGATTATGCTCGAAGACTCATCACCCCTGAAATGTCTGGAGATGGCCGTGGCCTTATAATAAAACATCTCGCCACTGTGCCTGCTTCTGAGAGGCATATGGTTGTTGCTAGCCACATGTTTTTCCCTAGTGCGGGGGGCCATTTAAGTGGTTGGATGAGACAAAGTCTCTCACTTGTGCCTGCTTCTGAGATGAATGACTTTATTAGAGATGTTCAAAGCGTTAGCATTTCGAAAAATCCTAGCAAACAATTAATACAGACTCTCGCACCTGTGCCTGCTTCTGAGAGGGGTGACCTTATTAGCGAGGCTCAAAGACTCTTTGAGATGGCAATACCGGATAATGAGAGGCGTACTGACATACTATACTTCCTCGCACGTATACCTGCTGTTCAGAGAAACACTCATGTCACGGAAGTTCTTCGTCTTTACAGAGAAGCTCAAGCGCGAGGAGAAACGCAAGGAGCAGAATCTTCCGTGATGGTAGACCTGATTAACGGCGTCTATCGACGACCTAATTCCCATCCCGCTATTGCCATCTCTGGACGGGCATTTGAAGTGCACAACTATGCGGACACTCAAGTAGCAGGGCCAGCCGATGGAGGGCCTTCTGACGGGGCGCGATGTGAGTCTCCTAAACGACTCAATGAGGCGGTTTTGGAGGCTATACAAGCAAGACTTGCACGCGGCAAAGTAAAAACTCTGGAATTTTCCAGATCTTTTGCAGCAGTGAACGCTTTAGCCGCAAAACTTTACACAGGTCAAGAACTCACAACCGCCAAGGCGGCTATAGCCAGAGGATTGGACAATGGGCCTGCTCAAAGGGAATTGTGTCAAGTCTATGCCTTTGTGCGGCATTTCCACCCGGCTCGACTACAGCTATGGGCCAAGCAGTTTATAGGGGAATCCATCACGGCTTATGGAGTCAACGCCGCAAGCTGCACCAAGGGCATCACAGAACGTATTGTAATCGGCCTGCGCGGAATTGACCCAGAGCTAGATAAACTTTTTGGTCAAGCTGAGGGCCCCGCCTCAATGACAATACTGTTGGCCCAATCTAATTTTCGAGAAAGCGCCAAGCATGCAACCTGGATGGCTAAAAAGTTAGTGGAATTAGGGGCAACCCCGCAAACAACCCCTGAAGAAATGGGGCAACTGTACAAGGCTTTCTTGGAAAAGACTTTAAAAGAATATGGATTGGAGCATAATAAAACTTTTGAAGGACAAGCTGATGCTTTTGCCGAACTAATCGAAGGAGACTTAGATGATGCAGACAGTCATTTGAAACCTGCACTGGCCGCCGAGTTTGCGAAGATGAAACCTCGTAAAAAAGCTCCTCCTGTTGCGCCAAGGCCTAAGAAGGTTTTCAAGGAAGAATAGTTGGATTTCTTCGTCAGGACTGTGTCCCTGCTCGCAAGGACGGTAAAATTAATCGTCTTCGCGAGCCCCGCAGGGGCGTGGCGATCCAGCTGCTTTAGGCTTCCGCCCTGCCATAAATAAGACGCAAACAAAATGAAGGTGCTGGTCCTGCTGACTAAGGAATGGGCCTTCGGGTCGAAGCCATCTAGTGTGCGAAGATTAAAGAAGATATAGAAACATCTTACCAAAATCAGCCGGATTCTCTCTAAAATCTTCAAAAAAGATGATTTTTTTGTTGACGACGGCCTCCAAGAGGCCTTATACAGGTATTAGATTTTTAATGAAAAGAGTTTATTATGAAACGTACGTATCAACCAAGTAAGTTAGTTCGTAAGCGCAGACACGGTTTCAGAAGCCGTATGCAAACCGTTGGCGGCCGCAAAGTTTTGAGCAACCGCCGTTCAAAGGGACGTCAGAAACTTTCAGCATAGCCATGGGCTTTCTGCACCTTAAAAAGCGTTTCCATTTCATGGAAGCTGCTTCAAGGGGGGTGCGTGTTCACACCCCTTTATTTACCCTCCTCCACTACAAAAATGATTCTCCGCCCCATTTTGGTCTTACGGTCACAAAAAAGATGGGGAATGCTGTGGTGCGCAATCGCATTAAAAGACGCTTACGGGGCGCTCTGGATGCTTTAGCTGATACAACAACCCCTTTCCAAGGCCACTACGTCATTATTGCAAAGCCTACTTTGATTACAGAACCCTTTCCCGCCATTACAGAAACCATTCTTTATTCCCTAAAAAAAGCTGAAACGCGCAACCAAAATGCCCAAAAAAAAGAATAGGATTGTCATTTTTATCCTGCAAAGCTTGATTCAGCTTTATCGCTATACCTTTTCCATTGTCTTATCAGATAAATGTCGGTATATTCCGACATGTTCTGTATATGGTTTGGAAGCGTTAAAAAAGCACGGCCCCTGGAAGGGAACGGCTTTAACCGTAAAACGAATTCTAAGATGCCATCCCTACAGTAAGCATTCTTGGCACGATCCAGTGCCCTAAGTAAAAAGGAAAGAAAAATGGATTCAGAAAAAAGAAATTTAATGTTAGCCGTTGCGGCCTCTATAGCCATTATGGTGGGCTTTCACTTTTTCTACGACAAACCTCGGCTAGAACAAGCTGTTCAAGAACAGCAGGGAAAAACTGCAACAGTTGTTGCCCCCGCCACAGAAATTCTACCAATGCCACAACCCGTAGTCGTTGAAGCTGAGAATACTAGTCAAGATGCCCGCATTTCTATTGAAACTCCAACTTTAAAGGGGTCTTTGAATCTGCGCGGCGGTCGCATCGATGATCTTATCCTGAAAAGCTATAAGGAAACAACGGATGCAACCAGCCCTGATGTGACCTTGCTCGCCCCCAAGGGAAATCAAAAGGCCTATTACTGTGACTTTGGCTGGGTATCTGCTCAAACCGGCTTGACACTGCCCTCTTCTCAAACCATGTGGAGCGCCCCTATTGATACAAAGTTAACCCCAGAAACCCCCTTAGTTTTGACCTGGACAAGCCCAGAAGGTGTTTTGTTTGAACGCCACATTAGTGTGGATGACAACTATATGTTCTACATTAAAGATCGGGTCAAAAACAAATCTGCTCAACCCCTTTCTTTGGCCTTTTATGCCCTGATCAGCCGATCAAGCCCAGATGTGGCCAGCACCAGCTATGCCCTGCACGAGGGAATGGTGGGGTATCTAGCCGGATCTCTTGAGGAAACAAAATTCAAAGATTTAGACGATTCTGCTAAAAAATCCTTCCAGAGCACTGGTGGATGGCTTGGCATAACAGAAAGTAAATATTGGCTTGCGGCCATCTTGCCCGATCAAAAAGAAAACATTGTGGCAAATTATAGATCTGTAGGAACCGAACAAGACCCTAAATTTCAAGCTGACTTTTTAGCGCCAGCGAAAATTCTTCAATCCGGTGCTGAAACAGAAGAAACTTTCCGCTTTTTTGCGGGACCCAAGTCTGTTGAAATTTTGGATACCTACGAAGTAAAAGAAGGCGTGCCCCACTTTGATTTGGCCGTTGATTTTGGCTGGTTCTATTTCATTACAAAACCCTTGTTCTTCGTTCTAAAATGGCTTTACAACTTGTGTGGAAACCTGGGTATTGCGATTATTCTGCTGACTCTTTTGATTCGTCTGCTCATGTTCCCCTTGGCCAACAAATCATTCAAATCTATGGCTAAGATGAAGTCTATTCAACCTGAACTGGCTCGCATTAAAGAAGAGTGTGGCGATGACAAGATGAAGTTTAACCAGGAAATGATGGCCTTTTATAAGCGCGAAAAAGTGAACCCCGTTTCAGGGTGCCTGCCCATGGTCTTGCAGATTCCAGTTTTCTTTGCCATCTACAAGGTTTTGCTGATCAGCATTGAAATGCGTCATGCTCCCTTCTTTGGCTGGATTCATGACCTATCCGCCCCAGACTATACGACCATTTTCAACTTGTTTGGCTTGATTCCTTGGGCGCCTCCAAGTTTCTTGATGATTGGTGCCCTACCCCTTTTGATGGGGCTCACCATGTTCTTGCAACAAAAAATGAATCCACAACCTGTTGATCCTATTCAGGCTAAGATGTTTCTGGTGATGCCAATTCTGTTTACCTATATGCTTGCCCAGTTCCCTGCTGGCTTGGTGTTGTACTGGACTTGCACCAACATCTTTTCTATGGCTCAACAATGGGTGATGACGGATTTTATCCCCTCTATGCGAAAAAAATAGGATGACGGCAAACAATCTTTTTCCCTCTCAACAAGAAGAATGGCTTCAAAAGGGGAAAAGCCTGTTTGCCCGCCCCTGTACTTTTTATTGGGCTGCTGTTCGTTTGGAAGAATTGCCTCCTCAAACCTTGCCTGAGGTTGCTTTCGCTGGGCGCTCAAATGTGGGGAAGTCGTCCCTGATCAACAAACTAACCAACCATTTAAAGCTCGCGCGCACCTCAAACACTCCAGGACGCACCCAAACCCTGAATTTTTTCAAGTTAGCGAATCAGGGGATATTAGTTGATCTTCCAGGATATGGCTATGCGTCAGCCTCAAAAGAAAAAATCCTAAACTGGAATAATTTGATTCAAAGCTATTTGAAGGGCAGATCTATTCTGCAGCGAGTTTTTGTGTTGATTGATTCGCGCCATGGCTTGAAAAAGCTGGATCTTGAGATTTTTGAAACCCTCGACAAAGCCGCAGTTAGCTATCAGGTCGTCTTAACAAAAACCGATAAAATCTCTGCTGCTGAGAAAGAAACCGTTTTAAAAAACACCCAGAAAACCTTAGAATCCTACATCGCAGGCCTTCCCCTGATCCTGATGACCTCCTCACGGGATGGAGACGGCATTCCTGAACTTCAAGCTGAAATTGCAGCCCTTTTCAAATATCAGCCATGAACATTTTAATCGAAGAAACAGAACATGGTTTAAGACTAGACAAGGCCTTGGCGCTGAAATGCCCAACAGTTTCCCGCAGCCGCCTAAAAGCCCTGATCATGGAAGGTAAAGTGTGGTTGCGCAAAACGCCCATAACTGACCCCAACCATACAGTCACCCTGGGGGACGTTTTTCAGTTGCCCGATACAGTGTTGCGGGACGACCCCCTGCCCCAAGGGGAAGATATTAGTCTGACGGTTGTGTATGAAGATGAATATTTGATTGTGATTGATAAGCCAGCGGGCTTGGTGGTACACCCTGCCCCCGGCAACTACACAGGAACCTTAGTGAACGCCCTGATTCATCATTATGGAACGGATTTATCCCAACCAGAAGGTATTCGCCCCGGTATCGTTCATCGGCTTGATAAGGAAACCAGCGGACTGATGGTGGTCGCCAAAACAGATGAAGCCCACCAGGGCCTAGCCGCCCAGTTTGCGGATCGTCTTTTAAGCCGCACTTATTGGGCATTTGTGTTGGGTGTTCCTTTGCCTCCCCTGGGAACCATTCATAAAAACATTGGCCGCAGCTTAAGAAATCGCGTCAAAATGTCGGTACAACAGGGCGGTCGCGAAGCCATTACCCACTACAAAACCCTGGAAAAATACGGAAAAAAATTGGCCTTAGCAGCCCTGTTAGAGTGTAATCTTGAAACGGGCCGCACCCATCAGATTCGGGTCCATCTCGCCTCAATCGGTCACCCTCTTATTGGCGATATTTTATACGGCAAAAGTCATGCCCATCACCCCATCATGGTACGTCTGTTGGCTGAAAAAAATTGGCCCAAGGACCGTCACGCCCTGCACGCCAAAAAATTGCGGTTCATTCACCCCATCACAGAGGAAGAAATGCATTTTGAAACGGATCTTCCTCCAGATTTGAAGGCACTTCAGGTTTTGTTGGAAGAATTTTGAAGCTGGGCAACGTCTCATTCGGCCTTGCCCTCTAGTCTATAAACGCTAAAAAATCCCTGAAAACCATTCGTTCCGATTATCCTGAACTTGTTTCAGAAGTTCGGGATAAGGAAAGCTTCAGAATTAAAAGCATCGTTGCCCTTGCAATATGCAAAACACATACCTATATTCTCCTGCAAAGGAGACCAAAAATGAAGATAAGTTTTATACCCCTACTCGCCCTTGTGGCCCTAAGCACATTGAACGCAAATGCCGTTTTTCGTAACAAAGATGGATATGAAGACGATCCAGATGATGGGGGTTTCACACAAGTACAAGAACCCCAAGAACAAGAGGGCGCTTCTAAGTCTAAAAAAGACCCAGCAGAACAAAAGACAACCTGGGGCAGTCACATCTCTGAAAAAGATACTAAAGAATTTTACATGAAGCCTGACGCACATAATACCTATTATGTTTCAGAAGGATTCTCTTACCTAAAGCCCGAGCCTCCTTTAGTACTCCCTACGACAGAAAGAAAATCTGCATCAGTAAAAAAACAGACGAAACAAGATATCTCTCCTTTTGACCTTGATGCGCTTTTTGAAAATCTAACCTTTGGAGAACAATCCGAAACTCCTCCAGTTTCTCATCACAAAGCATCATGCACGCCCGCCCCAACACAACCATGGAATTGGCCTGTACTTAACCAATCAAGCTCATTGTTCCAAGGAAAAACAACAGGGCTGGTAGAATTGCCAGTTTCAAGCTGTCCGCATATGGACTCTGTCACCCATGCTGAGCATGCGAAAGATCAGTGGAAATGGCGCACCCATAGAAACAAGCCCAAAAATTCCAAAGATCAAAATCCAGGCGCTAATAGTTCTGATTCTGAGTAAAGCGTCGGAAAACTCACCCAAAGAGTGCGGGCGAGGTTAACAGCCTTCCCGCGCCTTTTGCAGCTGCTCAAAGGCATCGCCTGCGTGATAGGAAGATCGGGTTAGGGGGGACGCGGAAACCATTAGAAACCCCTTCCCCCGTGCCATTTTTTCGTAATCTTGGAATTCATCTGGCGTCACGTAACGCACCACTTCGTGATGAGTGGGTGTAGGACGCAAATATTGACCGATGGTCAGAAAATCAACGTCTGCGGCCCGTAAGTCATCCATTACCTGATATATTTCAGATTTATCCTCTCCCAATCCCACCATCAAGCCTGATTTTGTGAAAATTTTGGGGTCCAGTTCTTTTACTTTCTTCAGCAAATGCAGAGAATGGAAATAGCGGGCCCCAGGACGCACGGAAGCATAAAGCCGCGGCACAGTTTCTAAATTATGGTTATACACATCAGGCCGCGCATAAACGACGGTTTCAATGGCCCCTGGTTTCCTCAAGAAATCTGGGGTTAAAATTTCGATGGTAGTAGAGGGAGACGACTGACGAATGGCCTGAATCGTTTCAGCAAAATGCTGAGCACCCCCGTCAGGCAGATCATCCCGATCAACAGAGGTAATCACCACATGCTTCAACCCCAAGTCTTTCAGGGCCCTAGCGACCCGCTCCGGTTCGTGGGGGTCCAGCAAGTCTGGACGCCCAGTTTTGATATTACAAAAAGCACAGGCTCGGGTACAGACACTCCCCAAAATCATGATGGTTGCGTGCTTCTTAGCCCAGCATTCCCCGATGTTGGGACAAGCAGCTTCTTCGCAAACCGTGTTGAGTTTGGCATCCCGTATCAAATCACGGGTTGACTCATAAACCTTAGAATTTGGGGCTTTTACGCGTATCCACGAGGGCTTTGGATCTATTTTTGTCATTAAAAATGAATGGCTTGTTTATAGGCATCCAAAACGGATTCATGCATCATTTCTGACAAGGTCGGATGGGGGAAAACCGTGTGCATCAACTCAGCTTCCGTTGTTTCCAAGGTTTTGGCGATCGTGAAACCTTGAACCAATTCAGTGACCTCAGCGCCAATCATATGAGCCCCCAACAATTCGCCAGTTTTTTCATGAAAAATGGTTTTTATCAGTCCTTCTGTTTCACCCAAGGCAATAGCCTTTCCGTTCGCCATATAAGGAAAATGCCCTACTTTTATGGGCAGCCCTTTTGCTTTAGCAGCTTCTTCTGTTAGGCCCACGCTGGCAATTTGGGGCATGGAATAGGTGCAGCCTGGGATAGAACTTTTGTCCAGGGGTTGCACATGAGGTAGCCCCTTAATTTTCTCAACACAGATACTGGCTTCATGGCTAGCCTTGTGAGCAAGCCAGGGCGCCCCCGCCACATCACCAATGGCGTAAAGGCCGGGTTCATCGGTCGCAGACCATTCGTTCGTTTGAATCTGGCTTTTTTCCGTGCGGCATTTTGTGTTTTCAAGTCCCAAATTCTCCACATTTCCCTGAATACCCGCCGCCACCAACACTCGATCAACGACCAGAGTCTTTTTCTGACCATCAGCCAACAATACAATTGTTACTTCCTTTGAACCCTTAGTCAGGGATTCGATTTTAGCAGACGTATATATTTTAAAACCTTGCTTTTCAAAGGATTTCCGCGCGAGAGCTGAAATTTCCGCATCCTCAACGGGCAAAATGCGGTCTTGTATTTCAACAACCGTAACTTCCCCGCCCATGGTGCGATAGAAGCTGGCAAACTCAATCCCAATGGCCCCAGACCCTACAACCAGTAGGCGTTTAGGGAAAATATCGGGGACCATGGCTTCTTTGGATGTCCAAATAAACTTATGATCTGGCTCAAACCCCTGCAGAATACGAGGGCGCGCACCCGTCGCCAAAATAATATGGGGTGCCGTTATAGTACCAACGCCGGAAACTTCTACTTTTTTCTGCCCCAACAACTTTGCCGTGCCCATCAGGACCGTCACCTTATTTTTTTTCATCAGATGTTCGATGCCAGAAGACAGTTTTTTAGAAACATCTCTAGAACGTTTTACGATCTTTTCTAGATCAAAGCCAATGCCTGTAGCTTTTAGACCGAATTCTTCCAATCGGTGGAGGGTGTGATAAACCTCAGCCGTTTTCAGCAATGCTTTTGTGGGAATACAGCCCCAATTCAAACAAACACCGCCCAAGGCTTCCTTTTCAACCATGGCAACTTTCATACCCAGTTGAGCCCCACGAATAGCAGCTACATAGCCCCCTGGGCCCGCCCCTATTACAATTAAATCAAAAGCTTGTGTCATAAAGTGGGCTCCTATATCAGCATAAGGGCTGGGTTTTCCAAATAGTTCTTGATGGCATTCAGGAAATCAGCCCCTGTTTTGCCATCAATGACGCGGTGATCAACGGAAAGCGTACAGGTCATGACGGTTGCCACAAAAATCTCACCATCTTCTACAACAGGACGTTGTTGCCCTGCCCCCACAGCCAAAATACCGGCCTGGGGTGGGTTAATGATGGCCCCGAATTGGGGAATATTGTACATACCCAGGTTGGAAATGCTGAAAGATCCCCCTTGGAATTCATCGGGTCTTAGCTTGTTTTCCTTGGCTTTCTTGGCCAGTTGCTTCATTTCGGATGAAATATCAAAGACAGATTTCACATGGGCTTGGCGCAAAATGGGCGTAATCAATCCATCCTCTAAAGCAACAGCCACAGCCACATCTGAATCACGGTAATAACGAATACTATCGCCCATCCAGGTAGCATTAGCCGCAGGCACATCTTGCAACGCCAGGGCCGACGCCTTGATGATAAAGTCGTTCACCGTTAGTTTGATGCCCTCAATGGATTCATTTAAAGACTTGCGAATGGCCATTAAGCTATCCAAATGGCAATCGGCTGTTAAATAGAAATGGGGAACGGTTTGCTTTGATTCCAGCAACCGCTTGGCTATCACTTTACGCATTGAGCTTAAGGCCACATCTCGAAACTCAGGACCAGTGGCTGCGGTTCTGGTTGAGCTGCCAAAGCTTCGTCCCCCTGCCCCCGAAAAACCCTCAACATCTTTCTTAACGATGCGCCCATGGGGACCGGACCCTTGGATACTATGCAAATCTAAGGATTTTTCCTGAGCCAATCTTTTGGCCAACGGAGATGCAAATACCCGTTCCTGAGAGGAAACAGGCGCATGAATTTCATGTGTTGCCACGGGCTCTGGCACATGCGGAGCGGCCTCTTGCGTTGGCGCTGGACCTACTGAAGCTACCTTAAAGGAATCTAAGTCAGCAGGTTTTTCGCCTTTTTCCAACAACACTGCAATGGGCGTATTTACTTTAACGCCTTCAGTCTTTTCTTCGACCAAAATTCTACCCAGAGTGCCTTCATCAACAGCTTCAACCTCCATGGTGGCTTTATCCGTCTCAATTTCTGCTAGCACCTCACCGGCTTTCACAGAGTCCCCTACCTTTTTATGCCACTTGAGCAGATTGCCCTCGGTCATTGTTGGCGATAAAGCAGGCATTAAAATGGCAATTGGCATGGGGTTCCCTCTTATTTATAAGTTACTTTTTTCACAGCGGCTACAATATCCTCTACCTGTGGCAGGGCAAGTTTTTCAAGGTTTGCTGCATAGGGTAGCGGCACATCTTTGGCCGTTACGCGCAACACAGGGGCATCTAAATAGTCAAAGGCGTGTTCCATCATCAGGGCTGCTATTTCTGATCCTATACCACTTGTGGGCCATCCCTCTTCCACAGAAACCAAGCGATTCGTTTTTTGAACAGAGTTCACAATAATATCTGTATCTAGAGGGCGCATGGTGCGCAGGTCAATAACCTCCGCATCAATACCCTCAGCCGCCAAAATTTCGGCAGCCTGCAAAGATTTTCCAACCATGATAGAAAAGGCAGTAATAGTCACGTCTGTCCCTTCTCGGGCGATTCTTCCTTTGCCGATGGGGGTTAGGTATTCACCCTCTGGCACCTCAAAAGACTGGCCATACAAAAGCTCATTTTCCAAGAAAACAACAGGGTTTGGGTCCCTAATGGCTGACTTTAACAACCCTTTCGCATCTGCTGCTGTGTATGGGGTTACAACTTTCAACCCTGGGCAATGGGAATACCAGCTGGCAAAGCATTGAGAATGCTGGGCCCCTACGCGAGAAGCCGCCCCGTTGGGCCCCCGAAACACCATAGGTGACCCCATTTGACCGCCAGACATATAAAGGGTTTTAGCCGCTGAGTTCACAATGTGATCAATAGCCTGCATGGAAAAGTTAAAGGTCATGAACTCAATGATGGGCTTTAGTCCCATAAAGGCCGCTCCAATCCCAACGCCAGCAAAACCATATTCTGTAATGGGGGTATCAATAACCCGCTGGGGGCCAAATTCTTGCAGCAACCCTTGAGTTACCTTATAGGCCCCTTGGTATTCTGCCACTTCTTCTCCCATAACAAAGACTTTTGGGTCTAAGCGCATTTCCTCAGCCATTGCATCACGCAAGGCTTCACGTACGGTCATCAGTGCCATTTACGCTCCCTCCACAAGTACATCCGTGTACAGTTCTGACGGTTCAGGTTCCGGGGAGGCTTGGGCAAATTCTGCCGCTTCCCTAACTACTTCTTTTACTTTGTCTTCAATGTGCTCAAAATCAGCTTCTTTGGCCATTTCTTCCTTAAGAATCATATTTTTCAAATTGGTTAAAGGATCATCCAATTTGTATTTTTCAACTTCGTCTTTTGTACGATATTTCGCAGGGTCAGACATGGAATGCCCTCGATACCTGTACGTTTCCATCTGCAGAATATAGGGCCCCTTACCAGAACGCACATAGTCTAAGGCCTTTTTAGCAGCCCTCTGCACAGCTAGAACATCCATTCCATCGACCAACTCACCCGGAATTTCATAGGGCGCCCCACGCTCGTATAAACGGGTATTAATGGCATGACGTTTTAATGCTGTTCCCATAGAGTATTGGTTATTCTCAATCACATAAAGAACGGGCAACTTCCACAAAGCAGCCATATTGTAGGATTCAGCAACTTGACCTTGGTTGGCAGCCCCATCTCCAATATAGGAAATAGCAACGCCTTCATCTTTGGTGTACTGATGGGCAAAGGCTAATCCTGTGCCAATTGACCCAGAGGCCCCCACAATACCATGCCCCCCAAAGAAATTCTTTTCCCGGCTGAACATGTGCATTGAGCCGCCCTTACCTTTGGAAAAACCATCAATACGGCCCGTCAATTCCGCCATGATCCCCTTGGGATCCATACCGCAAGCAATCATATGTCCGTGCTCTCGGTAAGCCGCCACAACGCTGTCTTGTTTTTGTTGAACAGAATTTAGCCCTACCACAACAGCTTCTTGCCCAATGTACAAATGGCAGAACCCCCCAATCAAACCCATCCCATACAATTGGCCCGCCTTTTCTTCAAAACGCCGAATCAAAAGCATATCATGGTACAATGCCAAAAGTTCTTTTTTGGATTGGTTGTTGAAAATATCTATTTTGTTTTTCATGTCGCCTAATCTAAAATCTGCGCCATTATTTCACAAGTTATTTTTTTATGCTAGAGGGAAAAAGAGCAAAAAAAAAGGGATGCCAATTTACTATAGGCATCCCTTTTTAAATTAATTACTTACTGCGTGAAGCAACTGGCGGGGCGCCTTGTACTCCTTTCAACACATCAAAACTAGAATGCTGTCTGTCGGGATGGCCTTTCACTGCTTTGATGAACTTAAGAGTACGCGCCTCTCTTAGATCAGGAGCCATATCTCTAAAAATTTCCACCAATGTCTCGCGTTCGGTCATCATAAGATCAGGTGCTGCTTTAGCGCATTCAGATGCAAAATGAACAACAGAAGCTCTATCTGCATCAGGAACAGTCAACAACTCCTTCAAAAGATATTGAGTTGCCTCTACGATAGTCTTTACATTATCTTTCGTGGCCTCAGGCCTTAAAGCTAAAACACCCTTAACTAAACTTTCTCTTCTTTCTTTCCTTTCTTTAGGATCCATGTCTTCTGGAAAATAGTCCTTGTTTGTAAGAATTTTTACGATCTCTCCACAATCAAACCCACTCATGTTACCCAAGTCTGAAACAGGTGCTCCTTGGTTATTCTTATAACAAAGAGGTCTAAACCCTTTAGCACCAAGAAAACTATCTTTTTCACCAGACTGTGAATCAAGTTGAGAAATTTTGGCCAATCTTTTAGCATATCTGTCTTGCTCTGAAGCATCTCCGCCCTTAATTTGTTCACCCCAAATTTCCTGTATTGAGGTTCCTTTTGACGCAGGTGCAGGCCCTGCCCCATACCCAGATAAGGGCAATAAAGCACACAAGGCAACTAAAAGAATGGGTGTTTTTTTATATATAGTCATTTCGCAAAGTCTCCATTTCATTATTATCTTCTTTAAAACTGAACCCTTCACCAAATATTTGTCAAGAATTATATTCTTCCCCCAAAATCATGATATACTAAGCCCATGCGGCTTAATTTTTTTAAAAAACATACCTGTTCCCATTGCTTTAAGGTTTTTCGCCTTTGGGAAGCGCCTTTGGTTTGCGGTTCGCCTGCTTTGGTGTGCACAAGCAAGACCCCTGCCCTTTTAAGTCCCCTTGCCTTTTCAAAAAGCCTTTTGAAAAATCATGTGGCAGCCAATTGCGCCCATTGTTGCTATGAGACTTCTCAACAAATATGCCCCCATTGTCATCAACCTTTGCTAAAGGATTATTTCAAAGCCCCTTCTCATTTGATCAGCCTGGTAGCGCCTTCAACAGAACAGGCCGAAAGCTATGTTCAAAAACTTACGAATTACATTAAAACATTTGGATTAGATTCCTGGACTTTGGTCCAAGAAGTCCCCGAACAACAGGCCTTTTTATTAGCCCAGGGAAAGAAGTGCCTTTGGATACGATTTTCTGTTCATACCTATGATGCACCCCATATAGACAAAATGTCTTATTCATCTAGTGTTTTTCTGATGCTGGAAGAAAACGAAAGTGCGGCCGCTTTTAATTTTTTGCAGGGCATGCCCAAGAAAATTTTGTCGAAGCCCACGGCCGTTCTGTGGCCCCACCTGGATAAAATGATGGCTTTTTTGCCCAAAACCAATGTGTTTTTTCAGAAAAGTCAGAATGATTCGCAAGAAATTCACCAGGAAACCAGTGGGATTATAGGATCATACCTGGGCGTAAATTTTTTACGATTTTTAAAAGAGAATTTAAGATCTGCCCAATTTTTTACAATCAGCCTTGGTGCAGACTCAGAAACCGGCTGGCGTCTTGAAGATCCTCTATTGTGGGCAATGACGAAAAACAGTGTTTTTCTAAATCTCCCCTCATTCTTGAAAAGACCGTAGGTCGGGAAATTAGCCCAAAATCTGGGTTTTTATCCTTTAAAGGCTTTTGAGACGACAACATCCGGCACTTCATCCACAGAAGAAAACTGCCAAGCAGGGTTAGAATCCCGGTCAATTAACGCAGCCCGAATTCCCTCATAAAAATCTGGTTTCATGGAAAAATACTGGGCCAACTTTAAATCTTGTTGGAAAATATCTTCAAAGCTTTTGCCATATGATTCTTTGATCATTTTAAAAGTAATTTTTAAGCTAAAAGGGCTGGCCTCAGCCAATTTTCGCCCTACATTCTTAAGCCAAGAATTTTTTGTCAGCATCATTTCTGTCAAAACATCATCTAAACCTTGACTAAAGACTTTTTCAATCAAATCACGATGTTGCGCTACCTCTGACAAAACTGGGGGCTCTCCTGTTGAAAACATTTCAATCACCTCGTAAACAACTTCCCTAAAGTCGTCCGACAGAGGCGCATTGACTAAAGTTTCTGCCAACAAGTCAAAATTTTCGCGGGGCACATAGTGGGTTGCAATACCTGCATACAAAGCATCTGCGCTATTCATGTAATAGCCCGTCAAGCTCAAGAACAATCCTAACGCTCCTGGACATTGGCAAAAGAAATGGGCCGCCGCCGCATCTGGGAACAGTCCAATATGAACCTCTGGCATGGCCAAGGTTGCCTTTTCTGAGACAATTCGAAAAGCCCCATGAATAGAAACCCCCATACCCCCACCCATATTAATACCATGGATTAAAGAAATATAAGGTTTAGGATAGTTAAAAATCAGCTTATTGAGTTCATATTCATCTTTGAAAAATTTTTCCAATTCCGTAATACGCTTCTGCTGATGCAAAGCATATAACTCTTTAAGATCTCCTCCCGCACAAAAGGCTCTGTCATCACTACTTTTCAGAATAATAAATTTTATTTTGGGATCTTCCCGCCATTTAAGGAGCTGATTGCGAATAGCCAAAATCATAGCATGGCTTAAAGAATTCAAAGCCTGAGGGCGGTTCAGAGTAATAATGCCCCCATGATTTTTTTGGTCAAATAGAACGTCTATCATTTGTCCTTGTCCTCCTCAGGGGCCGGCATTTCAATACCATGAATCCCCCAATTGCTTAGAATGCTTGTTTCTGCATCATTGGGCCGTTTACCTACTACGCACCCCCAGCTTGTCCATTTACAAGGGGGGCGCATGTTGCAGAATTGTTCACACTTAACACCATGGCAATCTGATTTAGATTCAGTCCCCGCAACGACTGTGATCAATATTAAAAAGAAAATTTTTATAGTCAAAATACCCCCTGTTTTTATGCTCCAAAAAGACTTCTGGCTTGCAAAGCTGCAGAAATAGTCCCTTCATCTAAATAATCCAATTCCCCCCCCACGGGCAGCCCATGGGCAAGGCGAGTAACCTTTACCCCATAGGGGCGCACCATATCAGCAAGATAATGAGCCGTCGTTTGCCCTTCTAAGGTGGCACTTAAGGCAATAATAATTTCGTCAATTTGCTCTTTTTTCAGGCGCTCGCATAACTCTTTCATACGCAGCTGGTCTGGCCCCATCCCATCGAGAGCTGATAAAACACCCCCCAACACATGGTAAAGGCCCTTATAGACCCCTGCTCGCTCAAGGGCCCACAAATCATCCACGCCGGCCAACACACACAGAGTTTTTTTGTCTCGATCATAAGACTTACAGATGGTACAAACTTCCTCTGTGTCCAAGTTCCCACATTCTTGACAAGATTTAACAGTTTCCATGACGTCTTTCAAAGAGACCATCAAAGGATCCAAAATCGTTCTCCTGTTTTGAATCAAGTGCAGGCTAAGGCGCCTCCCAGATCGAGGCCCTAAACCAGGGAGTTTAGAAAGAATTTGAATCAGTCTATGAATGGCTGGACTATGCAACGAATAAACCTAAAAAGGAAGTTTAAGTCCGCCGGGCAATCCCATGCCACCCGTCACTTTTCCCATCAGACTGCTAGATGTATCATCCACCTTTTTCTTAGCATCGTTAAAGGCTGCAATAATCAAATCTTCCAGCATTTCTGGATCATCGGGTGTAATCAAAGATGGGTCTATTTTAATGCCTTTTAGGGCCCCATGGCCATTCAGCATCACCTGAATTTTTCCACCACCTGACGCACCTTCAATTTCCAACACATCAAGTTGAGCTTGAGCATCCGCCATTTTGGCTTGCATTTGCTGTGCTTGTTTCAATAAGTTTCCAAAATTTTTCATAGTTTGCTCCTTTACTTTATCTGAACTTTTGCGCCAGGAAACATCTCTGTTACTGCTTGAATATCGGGATTTTCCATAACTTTTTCAAGTTCTTTCTGTCGTTTTTTTTGCTCTTGAGCCAAAAGGGGCTCTTGCCCGGCAACAGCACTTGTTTCGATAATCCAGGATGCCCCCGTAGTTTCCACCAAAAACTTCTTTAATTTCAGGGGAATATTAGTATCCGCTGCCTTTAACAAAGACAATTTCATAAAGCTGGGTTTAAATTCAATCAAACTAACATGTTCTTTTAAATAAGCAGCCATTAAGGGTTCTTTCTGTGCTTCGCACCAGGAAACAACCTCTTCAAAACTCTTCAGGTCCGTTTTTGTTTTTGGGGCAGCTGCACCCACCGTCGCAGCCTTTACAACAGGTTCAGACTTAATATTTTCAGCTTCAGCCACCATCTCTTGCACATAGGCCACCCGAATCAAAACAATATCCATCATTTCAAAAGGCAAAGAAGACAGCTTCATTTCCTCTAGCCCCCTCATCAAAATCTGCCAAGCCTGGCTAAGATCTGGAACGGAGGTCTTTTCAGACAACTCTTTTTTCTGGGGGTCTTTAACTGATTTTTGAGTTGTCTTTATAATCATCAGCTCATGAATCAGTCGCATCAGGTCTTGAACTAACGCTTCAGGCTCTCCCCCAGCGCTGCAAATTTCCCTAGACAAAGCTAAGGATTCCACAATCTGGCCTTTCATTAAGTGCCCAAACAAAGTTAGTAACTTGCTTTGATCAGCCAAGCCCAACATGTCTCGCACGGCTTTTTCCGTTAAATTTCCATTAGAAACTGTTATAGCTT
Source organism: Alphaproteobacteria bacterium (assembly GCA_037146715.1). Taxonomy (NCBI): domain Bacteria; kingdom Pseudomonadati; phylum Pseudomonadota; class Alphaproteobacteria; species Alphaproteobacteria bacterium. The sequence goes on along the minus strand of JBAWWO010000001.1, from coordinate 82,547 downwards.
GCTCTAACAAAGAAAGAGCATCCCGCATAGATCCTTCTGAGGACTTAGCAATGACCTCCAGGGCCTCAAGCTCAAACTTAATCTTCTCTTCCCTTAAAAGTTTGGAAAAATACTCTGTGATTTCATGTCCATCAAAGCGACGCAGGTCAAATCGTTGGCAGCGCGATAAAATAGTTACGGGAACTTTACCAATTTCTGTGGTGGCAAAAATAAATTTCACATGGGTTGGGGGTTCTTCCAATGTTTTAAGCAAAGCGTTAAAAGCATTCTTAGACAACATATGCACTTCGTCGATGATGTAAACCTTATAGCGGCCCATAACCGGCCTATAGGAAAGTCCTTCCATAAGTTCCCGCATATCATCCACGCCCGTACGGCTAGCCGCGTCAACCTCAATCACATCCATATGGCGGTCTTCGGAAATAGAAATGCACGATTCACACACACCACAGGGTTCCATCGTAATGCCCCCCTTACCATCTGGTCCGGTGCAATTTAAAGAGCGCGCAATCAGCCTGGCAGTGGTGGTTTTACCCACCCCTCGAATGCCTGTCAAAATAAAGGCATGGGGCAAGCGATCTTGCTCAAGACCATTCTTGATGGTTTGAACCAGAACCTCCTGTCCCAAAAGCTCAGAAAACTTCAGGGGGCGCTTAGTCCGCGCGAGTACTTTATAAGAAGATGCTTGTTGCGTCATTTCATCACGTATACTTGATTAACGAGTGAGGCTGGACGCATGACCCAAATTAAAACTGCTACGGCTGCTTTCTTCCGAATCTGACCGGCTTCACAACCAATTTGTCCATGGCCAACCCCATTTAGGTTTATAGCACTTTCCATAAAAACAACAAGAGGAAAAGGAAAAAGAGTACGGTATAATAATACCACATAAAAAACTGCTTGATTTTATGCGGAAAATCTTATAGAAACCTTTAGGAATTAAAAATATTGAGTGAAAGAAAATGAAAACATATTCGATGAAAGCCTCTGAAATCCAGAAGAACTGGCATATTATTGATGCTGAAGGTCTGGTTCTTGGGCGCATGTCAACAATCGTTGCGAATTATTTGCGCGGAAAACATAAACCAGAATTTACACCCCACATGGATTGTGGTGACTATATTATCATTATTAATGCTGAGAAAATTAAATTAACCGGGAATAAGTTGCAGGATAAGATTTTCTACTACCACACAGGTTATGTTGGCGGTATTAAAGAACGCAACATGAAGCAAATTCTATCAGGAAAAAGTCCTCAAAACGTTGTGATTAAAGCTATTCAACGTATGATTACACGGGGCCCCCTTGGACGCCAACAGATGAGCCACCTTTTCGTTTATGCGGGTCCAAATCACCCTCATGAAGCGCAACAACCTGCAGTTTTAGATATTGCATCTATGAACCCCAAAAATAAAAGGGACTAACAAATGACAAAATCAATCGAATTGACTGAATTAAAAGAGTCTATTAAAGACATTACCCCAAAGGCCCATAAAGCGGTTCAAGGGGAATCAAAGAAAACAATGGATAAACATGGTCGTGTTTATGCAACGGGAAAAAGAAAGAATTCTATTGCCCGGGTTTGGTTGAAGTCTGGCTCTGGAAAAATCATTGTTAATGATCGGGAATTCACCACTTATTTCGCCCGCCCTACCCTGCGGATGATCATCAACCAACCTTTCACTGCCGCTGGTCGGGAAGGAACCTTTGATATTCACTGCACTGTAACAGGTGGCGGACTATCTGGCCAAGCAGGCGCTTTGCGTCATGGCATCAGCCGGGCTATTACTTATTTCGACCCAGAGTTGCGCGCTGTTTTGAAAGCAGGCGGATTCCTGACCCGCGACAGCCGCGTTGTTGAACGTAAGAAATACGGTCGTGCGAAGGCTCGTCGTAGATTCCAGTTCTCAAAACGTTAATCTTAACTATCCCCTCCCTATTGATTCCCTCGGGCTTCGGCCCGAGGTGGTCCCACCCATGAAAAAGGGCAAAAATCTACCCCTTTTTTTCAGCGCCCCTTGGACCTTCTCTCACCATTGCTTTCCTCGGGCTTGACCCGAGGACCCACGCCTTACTTCTTGCAGCTTTCCTCACAATGACCGAAAAAACCTGGATTTTTGGACCCTATGTTTTAACTCTTACAATTTTCGTACCTGATTTAAATCCCGACAAAATCTCAACATCTCTTTTTTTGACGTTAAAATAATCTGCTAGAATTTTGATAACGGCTTCATTGGCCTTCCCGTCTTCAGGAGGCTGAGTTGTTTTTACCTTAAGCGTTCTTTCTTGAAATAAATCCAATTCATCTTCGACCACTGCATTCTCGTGAGACTTGGGCCTTACCTTCACAGTAATTGTTAGAAAATCAGCCATATGTATACTCTTATTTAAAACTTCGATTAATATTTTCCTTGCTATTCCATCAAAATTTAGGCCAAACTAAAGAAAAAGAGGTCAGTCATAAGCCAAAAATCCGACAACGCTATGATAGCAGAAAATAACAGGGCTTTAAAAAAGAAAGCCACCTGCGCGTCAGTTCTTGTAGCTACTCTTTTAATTCTTATCAAAGCCTTTGCCTGGACCCACACTCATTCTATCAGTATTTTATCAACGCTGACAGATTCTACCTTAGACTTAGCAGCGTCCCTGATAACCTTAGGCGCAGTATATCATGCGGGGCGCCCCCCTAGTGAAGAATTTAAATTTGGCCTTGGGAAGCTTGAATCCCTAGGGGCCATTGCCCAAGCATTTGTTATTGTTATTTCTGGGATTTTTATTCTGAAAGCATCCGTTGACCGCCTTTTTAACCCCGCCCCTATAGAAAATCCTAACCTTGGCATTGTAGTTCTGATCTTTTCCCTGGGCATCACCATCGTTCTGGTTTTATTTCAAAAGCAAGTCATTGAAAAGACAGGCTCCCTTTCTGTTATTGCAGATTCCGCCCACTACCAATCTGACATCTTTTTAAATGGTGGTGGCTTGATTGCCCTGGGCATGTATTCATGGCTTGGATGGGCTTTTTTAGATAGCTTGGTGGGTTGTTTGGTGGCTTTGTATATCTTTTGGGCAGCCTATTCAATTTCGCACAAATCTTTCCGTATTTTATTGGACGCAGAAATCCCTTCTGACGAACGAGAGGCCATCTATAAGATACTAGAGGATCATCCCCAGGTTGGTGAGGTGTTTTCTCTTAAAACCCGCACCTCTGGCGAACAACACTACATTTATGCAAGTATTGTGCTGCCCGCCAAAACCACCATAGAAGATTCCCACACCCTTTTAAAATCCCTTGAAAAAAAGATTGCAAACCTATACCCTGGGGCCGAGGTGGTATTGCACCCTAAACCTTCTAAGAAAAAGACATGAATGATTTGACAGCTACCACTCCACCCCGTTCTTTACTTTCCCGCGTGCAGCGATATTTCTTTTCTGGACTGTTATTACTAACTCCTCTAATTCTTACTCTCTATTTAGTCGTCTGGTTTATTGACATGACTGACAGCTTAGTGCGCCCCTTATTCCCCTCTGAATGGATAGTTTTTCATCAATACATTCCTGGTTATGGGCTTGTCATTTTGCTTATAGGCTCAACCCTAGTGGGCTTGTTAGCCAAAGGTTTTTTGGGTCGCTATATTATTCGTCACGGCGAACAATTGTTAGAGAAAATGCCCATTGTGCGCGGACTGTACAGCACCATTAAACAGCTATCTCAAGCGGTCCTTGATAAAGAGTCCTCCTCCTTTAAAGAGGTAGGCCTGATTGAATATCCTCGCAAAGATACCTGGTGTCTGTGCTTTATCACGGGCCAAACAGAGGGGGAAGTTAAAGGCTGTTTTAAAGAACCCATGGTCAACGTATTTATTCCCACCACGCCGAATCCAACCTCAGGTTTTTTGCTTTTTGTTCCCAAAAAAGATATTGAAATCCTGCAAATGTCTGTTGAAGAAGGTTTGAAAATGGTTATTTCTACGGGTGTTATTACTCCTAAAGAGAAGAAGTTAAAATAATATTTTTCTAGCTTGTTTTTTACAAAATTATCCCTTAGAATTTTTTCATACTAATAAAAAATCTTATACAACAGGAGAAAAAATACCATGAAATTATTCAATAGAACGTTAACTGCACTTTTACTAACAGCTGGCTTCATGGCTACTGCACAAGCAGCGGCAATTGATGAAACAGACCCAATCGCTGCCCCTTCAGTTCTAGCAGCAACACTGCCAACTGATTTAGATGCAAACGATATTATGAGCACAGCATCAGAAAAAGTTCATGTAGCTTGTGAAGCCCTTTTTCTAAATGCTGCAGGCCTATCTTTGCCAGACCAAATTGCTCTTCCTGTTTTTAATGGACTAAGCAATTATGTTGCCGCTAGCACAGCAGCTCTTCAAGATGTCGTTAGCTCTCTCACTGATTACACTACTCAATTGCAAGCAGAAGGTGTTAAATCTACATTTTTGCAAGGCCAAATCACAACAACAGATGCTGTTTTGTCTAGCATTTCAGCAGCTGTAACAGCTATTTTGCCCACACTTACACCTTCCTCTGTTTCAGCACCTGCAACCGGAAGCATTGTTCTTCCTGTAACTGATTTAGATCAAGATGATGCCGTTGGCGCTAAAGCACTTGCTGTTAACTCAAGCATAACAACTCTTTTAGGCACAGAACAATTAACTCTATCTGTTCCAGACTCTCTTGCTGAACCATTTTTGCAAGGACTTCTTACATTTGTAAGCGGACAAATGTCAGCTTTACAAAATTTCAACTCTGCAGTAACTGATTATCAAACTGCCCTAACTGCAGAACAAGCTAAAGCCGTACTTGTACAGGGTGAAGTCGCAACGATAAACACAGCGTTATCTAGTGTTTCATCAATCGTAGCAGCGGCCATAGCAGCTGCAACACCTGCACCTGCACCTGCACCTGTTCCAGCGCCAGATGCAACACCAGTGTCAACAGACGTTGTACCAGCAACTAACTAAAAAACTTTTCTTTGCCATATGTGTGGCATAAGAATCACTGAAACGGTTGAAAGTTGAAAGACTTTCAGCCGTTTTTTTTAGAAAGCACTCGTGATGAAAATTTTTAAGATTATTCTATTCATGTTGATAGTGTTTCTCTCGTGTCAAGGTGCAACCAAAGGTGAAGATGACACCTCTGAGGGCCCCCGACTTTCTAAGGAAATGGCCCTATTTTTACAGGAAAGGATACTCTCTCACTCAACCCTAGACTTTTTAAAAGGCCGCTATTCTATTGCTGCAAGAGAATTAGAGGTATGGAGACAAGTTGGATGCCCTACAGAGATCTTACAATGTCTTGAGGATCAAAAGAAATTCCTTCAAACGCAAATTGAACGATTTACCCCTAAACCCATATAATGCTATGATAGTGTCGTCAGGAGACATCTTATGAAAAAACACACAACAACACTTGCCGTTTTTCTTACCCTAGCAATCAGCGTCCCTTTGTCGTTCAGCGCATGGGGCCCTAACTTTTCTAAAGACTCAGGATCTCCTGAAAAATCCTCTAGCCCCGCCTTTTACTCGCCTGTAAATGAACGAGCTCTTTCTCCAACTTACGAACAATTAGAACCAGAACGTCACACACCGCCGCCCGAAACTGAAATGTTTGAAAGAGCGTTTGCTGAACTATTCAATTTGCCACCTAACCCATCTTATGATGACCTTTTACGGGCAGACGATTCATTGAACCAAGTGCTAGCTTCTTTTTTGGCAGCTGTAACAAAGACAAAAAAAGAACTCCACGAACAAATGGAAAAATTTCCCACTTTTGTCGGACAAAACTCGGTAGATGCCTCTAATGAAGCCACTCCAAACAGGCAACGCTCTGAAGACTTTGAAACGACCGTTTAATTCTTAACAAAGCTGTACAAAATTATTGCTAAATGTGGTAAATTTTCTTAAAAGCCACTAAGAAATTGGGAATAATTTGAGTTGTTTAAAAAATAGACCGTCTTTGTGCGGATGGGGTATTTGTTTTTTGTTCCTCTGGACATCTGCTGCCTTTGCCACACCCAGCAAAGTATTTTCTTATGTGAATCCCAAAGCACCTAAAGGGGGATCTGTTCATCTTCATACCTTAAAAAAATTCGACTCCTTTTTTCCCTATGGCATTCAAGGGACGGCTGCTGACGGCAGTGACCTTCTGTTCGCAACCCTTATGAAAACGCCTATAACCAATTTGGATGAATCTTTTCCCTATGTAGCCCTTAAAGCCCTTCCGAGCACTGATTTTTCAGAAGTTACCTTTACCTTAAATCCAAATGCAACTTTTTCAGACGACAGCCCCATCACAGCGGAAGACGTGAAATTTTCCTTTAATTTAATTCAATCCAAAACATCCACCTATAAGCTGATTTTTCAAAACGTGAAGTCTGTTACCGTTTTAGCTCCTGACAAAATTAAGTTTTCTTTCTATACTCCTTCAAAATCTTTTGTACAGACCTTAGGCACTTTGCCTGTATTTTCCCATGCTGATTACAAGAGAAACTTCTCAGAATCAAAGCCTTTTTTTGTACCCCTTAGCAGTGGCCCTTATGCAGTCTCCAAGTTCCAGCGCCCCACCTTTGTGGCTTATAAGCGCCTTGAAAATTGGTGGGGGCAAAACCTGCCCGTAACCCAAGGGTTCTATAACTTTGACAAGGTTCACTACACCTATTACGCGAATGTGCAGACCGCCTTTGAAGCCTTCAAAAAGGGGCAATTAGACCTGTGGATTGATCAACGCATCAGCAGCTGGATTCAAAACTACGACTTCCCCGCTGTTCTGCAGAAAAAAATCAAACGAATTGAGTTTGAAAAAGTCTATCCCCATGGTTTAGCCGCCTTGTTTTTCAACACACGAAAGTGGCCCTATGATGACGCCCGAGTTCGCAAGGCTTTAACCGTTTTGTTTGACTTTGATCAAATTAATAAAACATATTTTCATAATCAGTATGTACGGCTTACCAGCATCTTTACCAATTCTCCTTATGGAGGCCCCACCTTTTCAGACACAGCCTTTTGTCCGATGAAAGCACAGCAAAAGCTAACACCACGGGACCGCAAAAAATGCGCCCTGGCCCTGTTAAGAAAAGCTGGGTTTGTGTTCGATTCAGATACCGATACATTGCTTCATAAAAAGGGGCCTTTAACCTTAAACCTTGTCGTCTTTTCTCAAAACTATGGGAAACTTTATCAGAATTATATAAAAACCCTGAAAAACATCGGAATTGATGCCTCAATTTTTGTGGGGAACACGCAAAGCTATTCTGATAAGTACGAAAACTTTGATTTTGATTTGATTTTGCACTACCACCCTCACCTGCTAAACCCGGGAGAAGAACAAACCACATTTTGGTCCAGCAAAACCTATAAAGACCCGGGAACTCTAAACATAGCCGGTGTTCACGACCCTAAGGTTGATGATTTGGTTGATAAAATTGCGGCCATGCCCCCAAAGAATCTTTTAAAACAGTATGCTCATCAGTTAGACAAAATTATTCTATCCAGTGCCTATATCATTCCTCTATGGGCCCCCAAGCACGTGAACGTGGCCTTTTGGAGCAAATTTAAATATCCGGAATTTTCCAAAGACAGCCCCATGGACTTTCTTGATCATCCTATCTGCAAACAAGTCGATCTTTTGAAAACAAGAAAAAATGCGGCGCGCTATAAATATACAACTTGGTGGATGGCCCCGTGATTCCCTATATTCTAAAACGGCTTCTCTTAATTTTCCCCACCCTGCTGGGTGTTCTTTTTATTAACTTCCTGTTAGTGCAAATGACCCCTGGTGGGCCCATTGAACAAATGATTGCTAGAACGCGTGGTATGGCAGACGAAAACTTTACGTCCGACCACCCCCAGGAATCAACTCCTCAAGCAGATGCAGATTTGTACAAAAAATATGCCGTGGGAAAGGGATTGCCACCCGAGTTTATTCGCGATCTTGAAAAACAATATGGCTTTGATCAACCTTTTTTGAGCCGTTTTTGGAAAATGATGAAAGATTATATGACCTTTAATCTGGGCAAAAGTTATTTTCGGGAAGTCCCTGTCTCAGATTTGATTTTTTCAAAGCTTCCTACCTCTTTGACCTTAGGCTTTTGGTCTATCTTCCTAATCTATGCCCTTAGCATCCCCCTGGGTATTCGGAAGGCCCTGAAAGACGGCGATCTTTTTGATGTGGCCAGCAGCACCATTTTGATTATCCTTTATGCAATTCCCAGTTTTTTAGTGGGGATTATGTTTATTGTGTTTTTTGCAGGCGGCAATTATTTTGATTGGTTTCCCTTGCGGGGCCTCGTTTCAGAAGACTGGGAGTCCTTTTCCCTATTCCATAAAATAACAGATTACCTGTGGCATATTGTATTACCCATTTCAGCAATTGTCTTGACGGGTCTGGCCAGTATTACTTTGCTGACTAAAAATTCATTTTTGGATGAAATCAGCAAGCAATACGTGGTGACAGCCCGGTCAAAGGGGCTGACCCGCAAACAGATTCTGTATAGACATATCTTCAGAAATGCGTCCATCCCTCTGTTTGCCAAGTTTCCCCATGCCTTTATGCAGATTATTTTGGGCAGCAATTTACTGATTGAAATTATGTTTTCTCTGGACGGATTAGGTCTTCTTGGCTTTGACGCAGCCTATAATCGAGACTACCCTGTTATGTTTGGTAGTTTGTATTTATTTACCTTGCTGAGCCTGTTTTTACACCTGGTGGGTGACATTTTGTACAGTGTTTTAGACCCCCGCATTAATTTTAAAGCCCAATGAATATTCAGTTCAACACAGCCCGGTTTAAAAGCAACAAACGCAGCGTCTGGGGTTTGTGGATTTTTTCCTTTTTGCTGATCATCAGCCTTTTGGCCAAATTCATTGCGAACGATAAACCATTGCTAGTGTCTTATAAACAGAAACTCTATTCCCCTTTGTTTTTCAGCTATTCTGAACAAGAATTTGGGGGTGATTTTGAAACGGAAGCAAATTACCGAGATCCCCATGTAAAAAATCTGATCCAATCAAAAGGATGGATGCTGTGGGCCCCTATTCCCTATAGTTACGATACGGTAAATTATGAGTTAGATCGGCCAGCCCCCTCAGCTCCAACCACTGACAATTGGTTGGGCACAGATGACCAGGGGCGCGACCTTTTGGCTCGCCTTATCTATGGAACCCAGTTTTCCATTTTCTTTGGTTTGTCTGTTATTGTCATCAGTGCTCTGATTGGCTTTTTTATGGGCGCTGTTCAGGGATATTTTGGCGGCTATGTTGATCTTATTCTGCAACGATTCATGGAAATTTGGTCGGGCCTTCCTGTTCTATTTATTCTGATTATCTTGTCTAGTTTAACAGCCCCCACCTTTGGGTGGCTTTTGCTGATTATCAGCCTATTTCAATGGATGATTTTGGTTCCCATTGTGCGGGTAGAATTTTTAAAAACCCGAAATTTTGAATATGTGAAAGCTGCGAAAGCCATGGGCATTCCGTCCTTGACCATTATCTTGGGCCATATTCTACCGAACATTATTGGAGCGCCCTTAAGCCTGATTCCTTTTATGCTGACCCTAAGCATTAGCTTATTAACCACCCTAGATTTTTTGGGAATAGGGCTTCCCCTTGGGTCACCTTCTTTGGGTGAGATTCTGCATCAGGGCAAGAACAACCTTCATGCCCCATGGATTGGTATTTCCGGCTTTACGACCCTTTCCTTGTTGCTCTGCAACCTTATTTTCATTGGAGAGGGCATCCGCGATGGCTTCCGCACCCAAACCCCTCAACCGATGGAGGGCTTATGAAAAATACGCCCCCCATTCTTTCTGTTCAAAACCTATCCGTTGCTTTCAATAATGAACCTGTGGTGCACTCTATTTCTTTTGATCTTCACAAAGGAAAAACCCTTGCAATCGTGGGGGAAAGTGGGTCAGGAAAGACTTTGACAGCTTTATCGATTTTACGCTTGCTCCCTTATCCTCATGCCACCCATCCCTCGGGCAAAATTTTGTTTAATGGGGATGATATTTTCCAATTTCCCGGGTCCCAATTGCGACGTCTGCGGGGGGACAGGATCAGCATGATTTTTCAAGAGCCCCTTTCATCCCTAAACCCCCTCCACACAGTGGGCCATCAGATTCAGGAAATGATCTTGATTCACCAACGGGTTTCAAAAAAACAGGCCTTTGAAACGGCTTTGATGCTAATGGACGCTACCCAAATTCAAAACCCCCAGCAAAAAATTCATTCCTATCCCTTTGAACTTTCCGGCGGCGAACGCCAGCGGGTCATGATTGCCATGGCCATTGCCAATAATCCTGAAATCTTAATTGCGGATGAGCCCACAACGGCCCTGGACAGCACCACTCAATCCCAGATTTTGAAGATTCTAAACGATTTAAAAACAAAAATGGGTATGTCTTTGCTGCTGATCACCCATGACCTGAATACAGTCCGAAAAATTGCTGATGATGTGGCCGTCATGCAAAAAGGGCATATTGTTGAACAGGCCTCTGTTTCAAAATTATTCCGAGACCCCCAACATGAATATACGCAGAAGTTATTGGATTCCGCCCCTTCAGGAGACCCCGTTCCCCTGGCAAAAACCCCTGCCCTATTGTTAAAGGCGGAAAACATTTCTGTGCAGGTTCCCTCAAAAAGTTCTACGTTTTTTAAACGAGAAAAAACATCGATCCTGCAGAATTTAAACTTGGAGGTATACCAGGGTGAAACTTTGGGAGTTGTGGGAGAAAGTGGATCAGGTAAATCAACCCTCGCGCATGTATTAGCTCAGCTGATCTCTTATCAAGGAACTGTGCTATTTGAAGGCGTTGATTTAAAAACCTTACCCACAAAACAACTGCGCCAAATACGGCGCGAGATCCAGATTGTGTTTCAAGATCCTTTCAGTTCTTTGAATCCCAAGTTAACAGTACAAGAAATCGTGGGAGAAGGGCTTAGTGTTCACAAACTATCCTCCACGCCTCAAGACAAGCTGAGACTCATCAAAAAAGCTTTGAAAGATGTGGATTTGCCCGAGAGCCTACTCTCTCACTACCCCCATGAATTATCCGGTGGACAACGGCAGCGGGTGGCCATGGCGCGTTCTTTAATCTTGAAACCTAAGTTGATTATTCTGGATGAACCAACCTCAGCCCTTGACCTATCCGTCCAGGCCCATATTCTGCAAATTTTAAAGAATCTACAACAACGCTATAAAACATCCTATGTTTTTATCAGCCACGATAGGGAAGTTATTAAATCCATCAGCCACCGCATTTTACGGGTGGAGCGAGTGGGGCAGAAAGATTCCCCAGTGTCTTCCCCGGTCTTGGCACCCCATAACTGATTTCCTCGGGCTTGACCCGAGGACCCACGACTTACTTACGGCAGGGCACAGCCTGACGGGGGCGCACACCGCACCGTGGACCCTCGGCTCAAGCCCGAGGAAATCCCTGAGAGGGTATGCTACTTCACTTTCTTTCTGAAAAGACTACCGAAAGATCTAAAGAATCTGCCAATTGTAGTAACATTTGTATTCTCTGCAACAGCCCGAGCTTCTTCAGCTATCTTACTTTTTTGCGCAGCTACTTTACCTTCATCCAAGTCAATTTCCTCAAACAAAGAAGCTGTTTCTTCTGCATCTCCTTTGTAGTTTTTATGATTTATTTTTTTCCCTTTTGATTCACCTGTTATGTCCTGAAGTGGAGTTCTTGTAGAAAAAATACCCTTTGTTTTTTTCAGGGCATCATATTCCTTCTGTAGAACTGTTAAGGCATCCATAATGTCAGCTGTTTGCCTATGCATAAGGTTAATTGCTTCATTATGTTCTGCTTGCTGCTTTTCTAACTTACTGTTCAAAATTTCGTTCTCAGTTTTAAGCAGAGCCATCTCTTTCCTTAAGCTTGAAAGATCCCCCTCAAGGGCTATAACCTTACGCTCAGCAGAAGTAAGTTGTTCTTCCGTTTCTGCTAATCGAGTATTCAATGCACTTTTTGCAGTTGCAAAGCCTTGGGCTTCTGTTTCTTTCTGGGCGACTTGTGCTTTAAGAGACTCAATTTCAGATTCTTTGGCAGCCTGTATTTTTGTCAATTCAGCTAATTGAGCATCTAGGCTTATCTTGGAAGTTTGGACTTTTAAAAGAAGAATATCTTTTTGCTCCTTTTCTGTTTTCAAAGCAGCATTTCTAGCTTTTTCACCAGCTAGGGTTTCTTCTGCAGCCTTACTTCTAGCTTCCAGAGAATGAATTTGAGTTGTCAAGGTAGCTTCTTGTCCATACCTCTTTACAAGACTAGCATATTCATCATTTAAACGTTCTAACTTAACAACTGCATGGACTGAACATGGATCAGCATACTCTCTGATTGATCTCATCTCAGAGGAACTAAGAGGCGAATAGAACTCATCAGTCCCTTTAGCAGCAGCCATTACTATTGACGAAGAACAAATAAGACCTAAAACACTAATTAAACTATTTCTACGGAATTTCATAGAACCTCCTGATTACAGGTTAATAGAAAGACCCAGATTCAACGAAAGAACTCGGGGACTGATACGGCTACTCAATGGGCTTATCCCATTTAAACCACTAATACGCATCGCTTGATAGAACATATAGTTTCCTTCAACCACCAAACTAGTGGCGGAAGAAAGAGCAACTTTCACGCCTGCAACAGGACCCGTAGCCCATAAAAACCTAGAATTAGTTAACTGATTAAAGTTTTGAGTTTTCATCTTAAAATTGAAAACAGATCCTTCCGCCCCAACCCCCACATATCCTAATGTACTTTGAGCTAGGAAATACCCGATAGTTGTTTTAACCCCGCCCCCAAAATTCCGCCCTATAATGGCATTAGCAATAGGATTGGCTAAGAAAGTTTCTGTCCTTAAAGGATTATAGAATCCATATAATTCCGCGCCCCAGTTATAAGAATCTCGAAGATTTTTTCCGTACCCCAAACCCGCCTTAACATTTAAAGCACCTCCAGAAAAAGTCCCTTGATAACGACCACCAGAAGTCCCATAAACCGTCCGATGCTTAGCATCTACTTGACCATAGCCAATCAGGGCATTCAGGGATACTCCTTCAAAAGCATTTTCTGCTTTGGGTTCCGCGGCTATCAGGTTACTTGCAATACAAGCAACTGCATAAAAAGAAGTGGCTTTTAGAAATTTGTTCATTTTATTATCCTCATTCATGTTTTATCTCCATCATCTACATTCCATAGATGAACTAGCCCGATACTTAGCGCGTAAGTAATGCCTTCGCTAGGGCAATAAGGTCCTAAGCCCCATGCGAAAAAAACATAGTTTGACCAACGACTTGAAAAACCTTGTGTTTTTGTCCTTGAAGAACCCCTAACTCTTGCTATATACTGAAAGTCTAACAGGGAGAGACACCATGATTCATTTAGAAAGAAAAGTTGACGTTGAACGTTACGTGCACAAATCGAAGAATTTCTATGTAGAATTGATCCTATTTGTTCTGGTGGCTGCTTTGGCCCTGGTTATGTATAACCTTTCCAGTGGTGATTCCGCTTGGCTTTTATATGTTGTTTCAACATGGGGCGTTTTTTTGTTTTTGAAAGCTTCTAAACTTCACATTATCAGTCATAACTACTATGACATGGCCGCTGAATTTCGGAACAAACTTCCCTTTATCAACAAAAATTGGGAAGCAGAAAAAGTTGCTGAATTAATGGGAAAAATGAGTTCCTCCCAAGCAAAAAAAGCCCCAGCGCAAGCAATCAAAGCTGCGCCCGCTGCAAAAGCCAAGAAAGCAGCCGTTAAAAAAGCCGTTATTCATGCTAAACCCGCAGCAAAACCTGCCCCTAAAACAGCAGCAAAGAAAGTTGTGAAAAAAGCAGCGCCCAAGAAGGCGACTCCTAAGAAAGTCTCTGCAGCTAAAAAACCTGCGAAAAAGAAAGCTAGCCCTAAGAAAAAGGGTTAATTTTTAACGTCTTTGCAAGGATGGGGCATAGCCCCGACGAAGCAATCCAGCTGTTGCGAAGCAACCAGGGCGAATAGTCTGCCCAGAAATAAGCTGGATCGCCACGCCCCTGCGGGGCTCGCGAAGACGAAAATGTACCTTCCCAAGCCCATGCTTTTCAGGTACACAATAAGCAAAGGAGTCTCACATGAGCAACCATATCAAATGTCTGTTAACCATCTGTCTTTTGACAGTCAGCTTGCTCTCTTCTGCAGAAGACACCCCTGCCCCCGTTGAGCAAGAAGGATCAAATTTTCGCCGCATAGAGCGCGACCTGCAAGGCCTGCAAGCCTTCGTTTACAAACATTTGGGCAGCGAAGAATCCCCTCTAGATGCTCTTAGGGAAATGCCTAAAGATGCAGCTTCCTTAATGTTTGACAAACTCATGTCTTTTCAATCCCAAATCAGCAAGCTTGTTTCCCGATTTGAAGAATTTGAAGCAAAACTAAATCAATTGGAAAAAGAAGCCCTTGCTGACAAAAAACTTTTGGAAGATCGTTTAAAACAACTGGAAGACCACCACAAGTCTGCCCAAAATCAGGCTGAAACAACCTTGCCACCCGAACAACTTTACGAAAAAGCGCAAATTCTTCTGAAAGAAGGCAAGAAAGAAGAGGCTGAGAAATTGCTAACAACTATTCACAACAACCACCCAGAAAGCTCTGTTTTTAAACAAGCTACCCTAGATCTTGTTATTCTAATGGACAATGAAGGAAAATTTCCAGAAGCTGCTGCTTTTGCCATGGATATTTACAAGAAAGACCCCCAAAGCGCTGAGGCCCAACAGGCCTTATTAAAAATGGCAAATGTCCTCCACAAAATGAATAAAGATGTCGAGGCCTGTAGCGTTGTGGCAAAGTTGCTTGTCTCCCCCGATTTGAAACCCGAATTTAAAACCTTGGCTGAAGCCCTGAAAGTTGAGATTAAATGTGCGTGATGTCCCCCACTCTCTCAAAAAGAAATTTTTCTTTTATTTAAACCAGTTTGCTCCCTTTGAAAAAAAACCCACTCTTGCGGTTGCCCTGTCTGGTGGGCCTGATAGCCTAGCTTTATTAAAACTAACTGCTGAATGGACCAAAGACCACGGGGGAACCGTGTTAGCCCTGCACGTTGATCATAAACTGCGTCCAGAATCCACGAGTGAAGCTAAACAAGTCAAAAAGTGGTGTGATGATTGGGGCATCAAATGCCACATTCTGACGTGGAAGCACTCTACCCTTACCACAAAACTGCAAGAACAAGCGCGCAAGGCTCGCTATACATTGCTAGAAGATTCTTGCAAAGAACAGGGGGTCCTTCACCTTCTTGTGGCCCACCATAAACAAGATGAGCAAGAAACTCTACAAATGCGGCATGACAAAAAAAGCGGCCCCTTTGGTATGGCTGGAATTTCTGCCTGTTTGGAAAAACCTTTTCTGCGCATCTTAAGACCCCTGTTAAATTTCACGAAGGATGAACTTTTATCAGTCCTGGAGAATCATCCCTACCTGCAAGACCCCAGCAATGAAAATCTCAAATTCCATCGGGCACGATTAAGGACTGCCCCCCCGGAAGATCTTTTGCCAAAGGATCCAGTCCTGCGTCCATTAATGGAAGCTAATTTGGCCGTTGATTTGGCCACAAAAGTGACTTTAAGCGAAAGTGGGTGGGCATCCATTGACACTTCAACCCTTCAAAACCATCTCCTCTGGGCCCATGTTTTAAGATCAATCGGAGGCAAATATTATCTGCCTAGCCAAACACAGATTGAGACCTTGTTTAAATCTTTAAAAAATCCAGATTTTACAAAAACAACCTGCGGCGGCTGTACCATTTTAAAAAGAAATAACACCTATGTTGCCCTGCGAGAATATGGCCGGGTCACAGCGGTTTCCCTAACAAACAAAATCCCCTTTTTGTGGGATAATCGTTTTTGGGTCTCTGCTCTTGCCCCCGCAGCTTTAACCCAAGATATCTCTTTGGGGATCTTGGGGACAAAAGGCTGGCTTCAAATCAAAGACAAAATCTCAGAACCTTTCTTTCGGGAAAGCATCTTAACCTTACCTACCCTTTGGCAGAATGGAAAAGCAATTGAAATTCCTTACTTAGGTATTCTGCACCAAAAAAGCCCATTAGTTTATTTGCACTTTCAGCCTTTGAATGCTATGTTAGGTCAACGATTTATAGCGCTAGATGTAAAGGAGCCTGCCTCTAAATGAATACGCATACTAAAAATATTTTGCTTTTGATTGGAACTGTTATTGTTCTGGTATATATCTATAATATATTTAACGATCGCATAGATCAGACTAAAGGACAACTTATTCCCTACACTTCTTTCCAGCAAGCAGTTGTTGATAAGCAGGTTACAGGCGTCATTATGAAAAGAAATATGATTGAGGGCAAAAAGATCGATGGTACCTCTT
The DNA here is from genome assembly GCA_037146715.1 of Alphaproteobacteria bacterium. NCBI lineage: Bacteria > Pseudomonadati > Pseudomonadota > Alphaproteobacteria > Alphaproteobacteria bacterium. Next base: position 66,156 of record JBAWWO010000001.1, on the reverse strand, counting down.
TCATAACCCAAGTTCCAGAACATACAGACGTAGCTAACGCCTTATCTCAACAGGGTGTGCAAGTAGAAGCTGTCACCGTTGATGACGGAAAACCTTCTTTCTGGGCGATCTTTTTATCTTTTGGCCCTTACTTGTTACTGATTGGTCTTATGTTTTATTCTTATCGTCAAATGCAGGCAGGAAGTGGAAAAACCTTTGGTTTTGGTAAATCAAAAGCGAAATTGCTGATGGATAGCGCTACCAAGGTAACCTTCAAAGATGTTGCTGGTGTGGATGAAGCCAAAGAAGAAGTTCAAGAAATCATTGAATTCTTAAAAGATCCCCAAAAATTTCAACGATTGGGCGGAAAAATTCCCAAGGGTGTTTTGTTAATTGGCCCCCCCGGTACCGGAAAAACTTTGCTTGCAAAGGCTATTGCCGGCGAAGCCAGCGTGCCGTTTTTCAGCATTTCAGGATCTGACTTTGTGGAAATGTTTGTGGGTGTTGGGGCCAGCCGTGTCCGCGATATGTTTGAGCAAGCCCGGAAAAACGTTCCCTGTATTTTGTTTATTGATGAAATTGATGCCGTTGGCCGTCACCGCGGCGCAGGCATGGGGGGCGGAAATGACGAAAGAGAGCAAACCCTTAACCAACTTTTGGTGGAAATGGATGGCTTTTCAAGCTCAGAAACTATTATTTTGATTGCAGCTACCAACCGACCTGATGTTTTAGATTCAGCCTTGTTGCGTCCCGGTCGCTTTGATCGACAGGTTGTTGTCCCTTTACCCGATGTAAAAGGCCGCCAACAGATTTTGAATGTCCACTTGAAAAAAATCACAACAGCCTCAGATCTTGATGCCTTAACGCTTGCAAAGGGAACGCCTGGATTTTCTGGCGCGGAATTGGCAAGTCTTGTGAATGAAAGTGCCCTGTTAGCTGCTCGCAAAGGTCGCAGATTTGTAAGCATGACCGAATTAGAAGAAGCTAAAGACAAAGTCATGATGGGGGCTGAAAGACGCTCACAGGTGATGAGCGAAAAAGAAAAGAAAGTCACTGCCTATCACGAGGCTGGACACGCTCTTGTTGCTTGCTCTCTGAAAGACGCAGACCCTATCCATAAGGCCACTATTATTCCGCGAGGACGGGCTTTAGGAATGGTCATGCGATTACCCTCAAGTGAAATTTCCAGAAGTCTTGCCCAATACAAGTCCGATCTAGCCATCGCTTTGGGCGGCAGAATTGCCGAAGAAAAAATCTTTGGGTGGGAAAATATTACATCGGGCGCTTCCTCTGATATAGAAATGGCGAGCCGCCTGGCCCGCAGTATGATTACTCAATGGGGATTCAGCAAAAAGCTAGGGCTTTTATCTTATGGAGCCCCCGAAAGGGAAGTGTTCTTGGGTCATGCCGTCACCCAAACACAAACCATATCAAGCGCGACCATGAAAGAGGTGGACGTTGAGGTTCGGACGTTAATCGATGAAGCCCACAAAAAAGCTACATCTATTTTGACAAAAAATGCAAAAGCCCTGGAAAGGATTGCCCAAGCTTTGTTGGAATTTGAAACCATAACAGGAGAAGAAATTCACGCCCTTATCAAAGGCAAGAAAATAGATCGCCCCACCCCTAAGGCACCCCGAAAACCAAAAACATCTTCTTTACCCGCCTCCAAAGAAAAAGCTGTGGAAGAACTTCCTATTTTGCCCGAACCCACAGAACCTAGTGAGATCCCCGCATGACCAGAAAAATATTTGGTACAGACGGCATTCGGGGACGCGCTAATGTAGGGCCTATGACGCCTCAAATGGTTTTAAAAATTGCCCAAGCCACTGGACAAAAATTTCAACGGGGGCCCCATCGCCACCTAGTGGTTATTGGAAAAGATACCCGCCTATCCGGCTATATGATTGAACCGGCCTTAACCGCTGGATTTATTTCTGTCGGAATGGATGTAGTTTTGTTGGGCCCCCTGCCAACCCCTGCTATTGCTATGTTAACCAGTTCTCTACGAGCTGACCTGGGCGTTATGATTTCCGCCTCTCATAACCCCTACAATGACAATGGAATTAAACTGTTTGGCCCCAATGGGAATAAACTTTCCGATGATCTAGAGCTTGAAATTGAAAAGAATATGGAGAATTTTAAGGATGAATTTTTGGTTCCTGCTGAAAGATTAGGACGAGCAAAAAGATTGGATGACGCCCCTGGCCGTTACATTGAATTCGCCAAAGCAACATTCCCCAAGCACCTGCGTCTGGAAGGCATGAAAATTGTTATCGATTGCGCAAATGGATCTGCTTATAAAATCGCCCCCACTGTCCTATGGGAATTGGGCGCTGAAATTATTGCAATTGGTGTCAGCCCAGACGGCTGCAATATTAATAAAGAATGTGGAGCAACGGCACCTGAGGCCCTCTCAAAGGCTGTTTTGGAACATGGAGCCCATATTGGTATCGCTCTTGATGGAGATGCCGACCGTCTGATCGTGGTGGATGAAAAAGGAAATGTGATTGATGGTGACCAAATCATCGCGCTAATTGCCACCTGGTGGAAAAAATGGGAACTTCTTCAGGCAGATGGTGTTGTCGTTACGATTATGTCTAATTTGGGGCTAGAACACTATCTGAAAGACAAGGAAATTGAAGTCTATCGCACCTCCGTGGGGGACCGCTATGTTTCCCTTGAAATGGAAAAAAGAGGATGCAACATCGGGGGAGAACCCTCTGGTCATATTATTTTGCGTAACTATGGTACAACGGGGGATGGTTTGATCGCCGCCCTTCAAGTACTTGCTATTTTGCAACACTCTAAGAAGCCAGCCAGTGTTTTGATGCAAGTTTTTACCAAAGTACCCCAACTTCATCAAAATATCATCCTGAAAGATAAGTCAGTTTTGGAAACAGCCCCTGTGAAGAAAGCATTGAAAAAGATTGAAGATTATATAACGGCTAAGGGCGGACGCATTGTGGTTAGGCCCTCGGGCACGGAACCTCTTGTGCGCCTAATGGTAGAGAGCATTCATGACACTGTACGCACACAGGTTATGGAAGATTTGTTAGAGTTATTGGCACACTAGGCAACTACGCAGTCCGTGATCCACGACGCTCAGACCGGATCAAATACCACAAAATCAACAAACTCGGCACCGCTCCCAAGCTCGCCAAAACAAAGAAGGGAATCCAGCCAAAAGTTGCTGCTAAAAACCCTGAAGAAGTTTGAACGAATACACGTGTAATGGCCATAGTGCTTGAAAACCAGGCATACTGGGTCGCTGTGAATTCCTTGTTACAAAGCTGCGACAAATAAGCCACAAAGGCCGCAGCCATAAATCCCCCGGAAAGGTTCTCACTGATAACCGTTCCATAAAGATATCCAATGGAATGACCATGAATAGCAAGCAGAATGAAGAATCCATTGCATAAAATATGAATAATACCCCCCACCATTAAAGCCTTCATGGTGCCTATTCTAAAGGCAATAACGCCCCCAAGCAGCCCCCCCAGAATTGTCATCCACACACCAAAAGCTTTTGTGATCATCCCAATTTCTGTGCCAGAAAATCCCAATTCCTTATAAAAAACTGTCGACATTTGTCCAATCAGATTATCGCCAAACCGATATAGCAGAATGAATAATAAGATAAATCCCCAATTAGGCTTTTGAATAAAATCTAAGAAAGGATCAATCAGGGCATGCCTGGCCCGCTTAGAAAAGGAGAGCATCTTGTCAACCTGACACTTGATAGATTGGGGCTCCTTACAGAGCAAGGTTGTCACAATCCCCAACCCCATGCACAGAGCCATAATCGAATAAACTGTTTTCCATGTGTATATATCCGATAGCATAAGGGCAATGCCTCCCGCTATGATCATTCCAAGGCGGTATCCGAAAACTTCGGCCCCTCCCCCCGCTGCATATTCTGACGGATCCAAAGACTCAATCCGATATGCATCAATCAAAATATCTTGGGTAGCTGAAAAAAATGCCACCGAAAGGGCAGCACATGCTGTTAGAAAAAGATTATCTGCAGGATTGCTATGTCCCATCCAAAAAATCGCCCCAGCCAATAGAACTTGAACAATTAACATCCAACTGCGCCGATGCCCCATAATGTTTGAAAGAAATGGGATTGAAGTACTATCCAGCACGGGTGCCCACAAAAATTTCCAGGCATAGGGCGCGCCAACTAAGGCAAATAGACCAATAGTGGTTTTATCAACCCCCACACTGGCAAACCAGAAAGACATAGTAGAAAGAGTTAGCAAAAGCGGCAACCCACTTGAAAACCCCAAACAAAGAATTACCAGAAGCCTTGGTTTTAAATAGAGGGTTAGAAGGTTCATGTTTTTATCCTTTTTCCCTATCCTACAACTTTAAAAACCTTATAACCAGTGCCTTCATAAAAAGGCTCTGTCACCTTCCCATAACTCGTTTCAAAATCATCCCAGTCTCTTTTTAAAACAACCACGTTAGCCCCAACTTGCATTGGCAATTCCTTCAGGAAAATATTCTTCCCATAGCCATGCTGCTCGGCAAACCAAAAATCCCGGCTGGCATTTTCAATAATCGGCATAGATCCTGGCGCATAAAATAGAAAAGAAGATAACTCTTCAAATCGCCTAAAATAATAAAATTTCTCAGGGTAAGGATGTTGCTTAAAATACGGCTGTGTGGATACCAAAGATTCATATTTTGGAATTATGAATATGGTAGAACCTATAACCAACCCATTAAACGCAAGTACTGACCAAGGGATCCATTTTGAAAGTTTATCCTGCACAAACCATGCCAACATCCCACATAGGGGAGGAACTGCAATAATTAGATAATAGTTGGCTTTTGCTCGGGACACAGAAAAGAATGCAAAAAATACAAAGAACCATAGGCCAAGAAATTTAAGCAAAGAGTCCCCAGTTTTGAACGCTTCAAAAAAATTGGTTTTTTTTGTAAAAATACTGGATAAGTTTTTATAAAATAGAACAGGTAATAGCAAACTCCAGGGCAGCAAATAAGCCATCAAACGGGGAACATAATAAAAGACAGACCCTGTGTAATAATCTTTAGGAATGCGCAAATCCAAAAACCGCAACACATGTTCATTTACAAAATAAAACCAAGTGAAATAAGGATTTTCACAAACAGCCAACCAATGCCAGGGGACCGTAAGAGCTAAAAATAGCGCAAGACCTAAGGGACCCAGAACTTTAAGAAAGTAAGACCATTTTTGTTCTACAATCAAGAAAAGACCTATCACGCCACCCGCCAAAACCAAGGCGACAAACCCTTTGGTCATAAGGGCGCCAGCTAGAAAAACCCACATTAGAATAAGATTTTTTTGGGATTTTTTTTTGTAAAAAAGATAAAAATGAAATAGGGCAGCTGTCATAAAAAAAGTCAGCACAATATCAAAGAAAACCATACGGGAAAATAGCAAAAACCCAATAGACGTGCTTAAAAGAAAGGCCGACCAAAATCCCAGATTTTTCTTTTGAATCTGACATCCAAACCATATCCAAGACAAAATGGTCCCTGCCCCGAAAATTGTCGGCACAAGACGGGCCGCAAAAAGGCTTTTGCCAAATATTTTAAAAGAAAAAGCTAAAATCCAGTAAAGAAGAGGAGGCTTTTCAATATAAGGCAAACCATTCAGGTGCGGAATAATCCAGTGGTTATCATTCAAAGTTTCCCAGCCAATTTGAGCATACAGTCCTTCGTTGTTATTTAGAATTCCATAGGAGGTCAGCCCCAAAAAGAGTCCAACGAAAATTGACAGCCCCAACAGAATATAGTGTTTCTGAGTTAACATTAGAATAGGTAACTTGTTAGAAGCTTATAAGCCTCGTTTACTTGTTTGAATTTTTCTTCAGCTGCTTTTGACCCTTTATTAACATCCGGATGAAACAGCTTGACCTTAGTTTTATAAACTTTTTTCAAAGCTACCAAAGTTATTGGCAAGGTGATACCTAAGCACTCCACCGCCTCTTGCACATTAGCTGGCATTTTAAGGTGAGCTTTATGCATTCTGTCTGCATGTTGACTTCTGACTGCCCTTACACGCTTTTGAATATCCAAAGGGTCCTCAAAATAAAAAGAAAGCTTTTCACGCTGTTTACCTAGGGGCCATGTGGGTCGCCGCCATGAAAAATCTGCCTGAATTTCCTTTTCAATATCAGCAGATGACATGCCCTTAAAATAATCTAGGCCCTGATTATGAATACGAATATGATCTTCACACAGTAAAACCATATGTTGTGGCATCTTTGGATTCTTTATGGCTTTATGCAGCCCTTGCTCTCTACATCCCTCAAAAGCGCAGGGAGAATCAACCCCTTCCCGTATGGGGGAGCAATAATAGGAAAACACTTTTTCTTTTGCAGAAGACATGTCTTATTTCTAAAACAGAAAGGCCATATTATCAATTGTTTTTTTGGTGCTAGAAATAAGCGAACATTTTTAGTATATCTATTCCCATGTCACAACAACTTACATTAAGGCTGGCAGGGGCGCCGACTTATTCTATGAATGACTTTCTGCAAGCCCCCTGCAATCAAAAAGCTTACGAAATGATCGCTCAAGCTGATCAATGGCCTCATGGCATTATTTTGTGGGGAGCTGAGAAAACAGGAAAAACCCATTTAGCCCATATCTTTCAACATACTCATGGGGGTGAATTTTATTCTGAGGAAAGCATAGAATCTTTAAAAATCCAAGATTTGGTCAAGCCAGAAACCTATTATATTTTAGACCAATCTATAGATTTTTATACCCAGCACGAAACCGAATTATTTCATTTGCTGAATTTATTGCATGAAAGAAACAGTAAACTGCTTATGACTGCCCATAAGCCTCTCCTTCAATGGTCTCTGAAACTGTCTGACCTGCAATCACGCCTGTCTCGCTTTCTCTCAGTCGAGCTAGAAAAACCAGATGATAGCTTACTGGAAAGTGTGTTGCATAAACATGCATCCGACCTACAAATCACTTTGGACCCCAAAGTTGCAGCTTACCTAATGACTCACTCAGATCGATCTATTCAACACCTGCTGAACACCCTAGAGCAAATAAACGTACTTGCCCTTGAGCGGCGTGAAAAGATCACAATTCCTTTGGCAAAAAGAGTGTTGGAAAAACTTACTTAATTCCAATCCGCTGGGATAAAGATGCCTCTAGAAAGTCATCGATTTTGCCATCTAGAACAGCTTGAGCATTACCCTTTTCAACGCCTGTGCGCAGATCTTTGACCATTTGATAGGGATGCAGCACATAGGATCTAATTTGGTGACCCCAACCGATATCCGTTTTGCTATCTGATTGAGCCTGCACTTCCTGGGCTCGTTTTTGAAGCTCTAGTTCATAAAGACGGGAACGCAGCATATCAAAAGCCTGGGCTCGGTTGCGATGTTGAGACCTATCATTCTGGCACTGCACCACAATCCCTGTAGGCAAGTGGGTGATGCGAATGGCACTGTCCGTCTTGTTTACGTGTTGCCCCCCTGCCCCGGACGCCCTATAGGTATCAATCCGCAGGTCTTTGTCTAAAATTTCGATAGAGATGGTATCGTCCAGAACGGGATAGACCCAGATTGAAGCAAAACTAGTGTGCCGTTTCGCGTTTGAATCAAAGGGGGAAATACGCACCAACCGATGAACGCCACTTTCCGTTTTCAGCCATCCATAAGCCCGCGGACCCTTAACCTGCAAAGTCACTGACTTAATTCCCGCTTCTTCCCCAGGGGTTTCATCCAAGCAATCTACCTTGTACCCATGGTCTTCCGCCCATCGCAGGTACATACGCATTAGCATTTCTGCCCAATCTTGGGCTTCCGTTCCCCCGGCCCCCGCGTGCACTTCCAAGAAACACTCAGATTCGTCTGCCTCCCCCGACAAAAGGCTATCAATTTGACTCTTGAAAGTTTTCTTTTGCAGGGATATAAGAGCGCCTTCCGCTTCACCTATAGCAAGCTCATCCTTCTCAGATTCCGCCATTTCAAGCAGCAACAGATTGTCTTCTAGTTCCCTATGGAAGGCCTCGAAACTTTCAATTTTTTCAACAGATTGGTTGCGTTCTTGCATCAACGTCTGGGCCTTTTGGCCATCCGACCAAAAGTTAGAGGCTTCCGTCAGCTGATCTATTTCTTGAATACGGCTGCGCAGATGGTCCAGATCAAAGAAACCTCCGCAGCGAGGTTAACGAATCTTCGATTGATTGAACAACTTGCTGAATTTCTGCGCGCATTTAGAATTCCTTGTATTTGACTGCCTATTATCTACCATATTCTGGGCTCAAACGGCAAGATTTTTGCTGGACGTGATTTCTTCTGTTAAAAAATAGACAAAATCCAACCCCTCCCGTCATCCAGAGGAGGCCATAAGGCCGACGTCGGGATCCAGCTTATTGCTCATCTTTCAAAGCCGTCGCAAACATAGTCTCACGAATTTGTTGAGCCAAGTCCTGCACACCCCCTGGGGAATGATTCACGAAAACTGTGTTGCTTTTAGAGGAAGACCCGATTTCCCGTAACATATCCAAATACTGAATCATCAAGACCATCTGCATCAAGGATTCACTTTTGATTTGAGGAGACGTCTTTTGCAATTCCTCTACAGAATGCCCCAATCCCTCAATAATAGCCTGGCGTTGCCCCGCAACCCCTTTGCCGTGCAAAATGTTGGCTTCAGATTCAGCTTCCGCTTGTTTAACCCGTATAATTTTTTCGGCTTCTCCCTTTTCCAGGGCTGCCATACGAAGTCTTTGAGACGTATTGATTTCGTTCATAGCATGCTTAACGTTTTCATCAGGCTGGATATCTGTCACTAAGGCTTTAATAATTTCATACCCAAAGCTAGACATGGTTTCATGCAATTCATTTTTAACATCAATGGCGATTTCATCTTTCTTTGAAAACAAGGAATCCAAACTGATGCTAGGCACCTTCGCCCGAACCACATCAAACACAAAGGCTTGAATCTGAGCAATTGGCTTTTCCAGCTTGTAATAGGCCTCGTAAATCTTAGAGGGCGCCACCTGATATTGCACTGAAACCATCAGCTGCACGAAAACGTTATCCTCAGTCTTTGTTTCAACAGGAACATCCAGCTGTTGAACCCTTAAATTCACATAGCCAACAACTTGGTCAATAAAAGGAAATTTACTATTCAGCCCAGGATTTGCCATTCGATGAAACTTTCCCAAACGCTCAATAATAGCAACCGTTTGTTGCTTAATTGAAAAAAACATTGTGGTAATCAGAAAAATGCCAAAAACGACGGCAAATGCATAGATAAAAAGGGTGGTTTCCATTTTCAACTCCGTTGTTACAAGTCCTCCACTATCTAGCACATTTACATTTGGCCAGCAACATCTTAACCGTGTATAGGCTCATACCACTTGAAAATCCTTTTCATAATAGTTTTTATTCCCCCAAAACTGCTTGCCAATTCTTTGAAAAAAACCTAAGTATAAGCCTATGGAAATATATTTTATTGAATTTGCGAATTTGTTCTGCATGAACTTTTTGAACTTGGCGAGTCCGGGGCCAGAGACTGCTCTGATGATTCATAACAGCAGCCATTACTCTCGAAAAATCGGTCTATATACGGGCTTTGGGATTGTATGCAGTACCTTCATTCACAAAACTTACTCTATTCTTGGGTTTGGTAAGTTCGTGGCCCAACACCCCGCTTTGTTTACCGCCCTGAAATACGCGGGCAGCCTTTATTTACTTTACTTGGCCTTCAAAATGTTCCGCAGCAAGGGCACCTTGGGCCCCCAAGACCCCAAATATATTACCTATAAACAGAATTTTACCCCGAAAAAAGCCTTTAAGATGGGCTTTACCATTGACATTTTGCACCCCCAGGCGTCTCTGGCGTTTATTTCCATTTTTGCTTCAACCGTCAGCGTTCATACCCCTTTTTATATTCAGGCTATTTACGGGCTGCTGTTGGTGTTAAGCTCTCTCTGTTGGTACAGCTTGCTGGCCGTGACCTCGTCCCAAACCCACGTGAAGTATTTGATTCACAAAGGGGGTATCTGGATCAACCGAGCCATGGGCACCTATATGGTTTATTTTGCCTATAAATTATCTACGCGAACTTTGCATTAGATTTTTATTTCCAGACGGTTTCAAATTTGCTAGTATCAACTAGTATATAAGGTAAACATGAAACGACTGTCGACTCTTCTATCTTGTTTTTTTGCACTGCTTTTGTCGTGCTGCAATAGTCCGCCTGGCGTGGTTGCAGCAGATGCTTTGGGTGTGGTTCAAACAGCTGCCATGCTATCTATCGATGGGCAGAACTTACGGAATGGTTTGCAGCAGCTTGCCTTCAAACTAAATAGCTATGCCAGTTATAACGCCAGCCAGTTCCAAAATGCCACAAATGCACAGCAAGTTTCAGCGGCCATTGCATCTGTTGCCCAAACCCTTTCGAATTCAACTGTTGCGAATGCTTCTAACGAAGCCGCCGGCATGCAATCTTACCTGCCCTATGATATCACTGTCCAACGGCCTTTCTATGTGCCGCCTGCAACGGTCATGTCAAGCACTTGGGATTCTATGATTTACCCCCACGTGATTGTGCGCATGATTCATATTCAGGCCTCCTATGCAGCTGCTATGGTGCAAATGGTTTCCCAGAACATGCAATATATGTTCCCCGGTCAGATGGCTGCCATGGCAGCCATGGTACAGGGGCTGATTGCGCGCCTTGGATCTTTACCTGTATAAACGCTATTGACACCTCCCTCCTTTTATGAGAGCTTGATCTGCTTTTAAAAAACCTGGAGGAATCATGACAAAGCTTACAAAATTCTTTTTCGCCGCATTAATCATATGTCAAATCGTACAAACTGAGGCTGCTGTAGGGGATGAAAATAATGTTGAATCAAATCCACCCCGTCATGCCGTACACAGAATAGTAGGAAAAATTATAGAGACAGTTATCTCCAATGACCAATTCTTCGGTAAACCCCAAATCCCTGGAGGCTATGACGATTCTCTTGTGATGGTTGCCATTGAAAAAATTGCAGAGAGGTATTATAGAAATTTGAATTTCGTTGATCACTCCAAAGAAAGTAACTCTCAACGAAAAAGAAGACTTGAAGGTCAAAAAGATAAAGATTTTCTAAACACAAACTATATTTTCTTTGATTTAAGTGAAAATGCAACTTCAAAAACCACTAAGTTGACCTCAAGCGATGGGCATGCTCGGTTAGATATTCAAAATTATGATGCACACAACGGCACTCACGTTAATATTCAGTTGCAAATTGGTAAAGGGCAAAAACCTGAGAATTGCTTGGCTTCAGTTAATGTGAAAAAAGGAGTCTACTATTCTCCTCAGCATATTTTTTATTGCTTGCTAAAAAGCTATGAGGATTACCAGGAAAAAAGAGGCAAAACCCCAAAAGAATACCCTTTGACTATTGATACAGATTATTCAAACAAAGAAAAACGGCCTATTGAAAAGACTAATTAAAATCAGCTAAAGAAAAAAGCCGAGAAATCAGGATTAATCTGCATGCAACTATCTGCCCCATAGAAGGAAGCCCTCACTGTCGTGCCAGGGCTTGGGGAATCAACGCCCGATCCCCACAGGGAGGGTCCATATTTTTTTAAGCAGATTGATACTTCGTCGGGCTTTGGCCATCCTCTCAAAGACGCTAAAGGCTAGTTTTTTAAGCTTGACCCATCTTGAAATGCTTATGACACAAAGAGACGTATCGATCATTGCCGCCAATTTCTATTTGTTTGCCAACACGAACCATTTTGCCCGTTTCATCAATTCTGGCGTTCATAGTGGCTTTGCTGCCGCAGTGGCAGATCGTTTTTATTTCAATGAGCTCTTCTGCCATGCCTAAAAGATATTTGCTTCCTTCAAAAAGTTCACCCAAAAAATCTGTCCTTAGGCCATAAGTCAGCACCGGAATCCCCAAGCCATCTGAAACATCACTTAACTGAAGCACTTGTTCTTTTGTTAAGAATTGCGCTTCGTCTAGAAGAACGCACTTGATTGGCTTCTTTGATTTTTCTTTTTCAGCCTTAATGAATGCATAAAAATCAAATTTTTTGTCAAATGAGATTGCCTCTTGAGCAAGCCCAATGCGCGACATAATTTTTCCTGACTCATACCTGGTATCAATGCTGGGAGTAAATAGGAGCGTCTTCATACCCCGCTCCATATAGTTATGGGCTGATTGCAACAGTGTTGTTGTCTTGCCCGCATTCATCGCTGAATAATAAAAATAAAGCTTTGCCATTAGTCTACCTCTCCCACTTCGTCAGCCTCTTCTATGGATTGGGGAGCCTGACTATACCCAGAGATAATCTTCCGCCAGGTTTCAGAAGGCAAAACACCTCCCACCACTCGATTCATGGGCGAATAGTTAGGGTTCCCCATCCAAACACCACCCACCAATTCTGGCGTGTATCCGACAAACCAAGCATCACGGAAATCTTGACTGGTCCCCGTTTTTCCTCGCATCACTACTCCAGGGATATAAGCATTTTTCCCCGTTCCCCTCTCAATGACTTCTTGCAACATGTCTTCAAGAACTCTGATAACAGAGGGATCAAAAAGCTGCACCCCAGAATCTTCAGGATCAGACTCTGGACGTTTATAGAAAATCTTGCCATCCATAGATCTAATTTCAAGAATACCATATGGTTCTACTTTCTTGCCGTGATTGGCAAAAATAGCCATCATCGTCGTCAATTCTAAAAGGTTGGAACTTGATGTGCCCAGGGCAATACTCAAATTATGAGGTGGCACTGTTTTAAAACCAACTCTCTTGCACACATCTATAATTTTCTTAACCCCAACCATTTGCGCCAAGCGGACAGCTGGCGTATTTAAGGAATAGACAAGAGCATCGCGCATACTGGCTTCTCCTTTTGCCTCCCATCCAAAATTTTCGACTGTCCAGTTTTTGTTCTTATAGGAATCATCAGATAGAATTAAATTATCAGGATCATATCCTGCCTCAAGCGCTGCTAAATAAATAATTGGTTTAAAAGCTGATCCAGGCTGACGTTGTGCCTGCACCGCAATATTAAATTGACTCACATTATAGTTTCCGCCCCCCACCATAGCCTTTACAGCCCCTCTATGATCCATAGCAAAAAAGGCTGCTTGTTGTATCTTTTTCTCTTCTCCATGGCTTTCCAGCTGATATCGAAGAACATGTGATGCTTTTTGCTGCAATCTTTTATCAAGGGTTGTGATGATGATAATATCTTCTTGGGTATTGATATATTTCCCCGCTTCTTGAGAAATCCAATCTGTAAAATACCGAACATTATTATCTCGTTTGCCAATTGTGATCGGTAAGGTTTGCAGACTTTTTAAGGCTTTTTCATACTGCACATCTGTCAGGTACCCGACTTCTTTCATGCGACCTAATACAACAGCTGCCCGCTCTTTCAAAAGTTTTTTGTTGCCGCCATACCGAGAAGGTGCTTTCAACAGACCTACAATCACTGCAGACTCCACCGTATTTAAGTAGGGCAGCAGTTTTCCAAAATATTGTTGAGCCGCCGCGTCAATGCCATAAGTCTGGCGTCCCAAATAAACACGGTTTAAGTAAATCGTTAATATTTCATCTTTTGTGAAATGATGTTCAAGCCAAAATGCCAGCAAAAATTCTTTAACTTTACGGCTGATGGATCTTTCCGGCGACAAGAACAAATTCTTGGCCAACTGTTGGGTCAACGTACTGCCCCCTTGGGCAAAACGCCCCGCTACCAGGTTGCGCAAAGCCGCCCGCAAAATACCAAACCAATCCACCCCATGGTGACTATAGAAGTTTTGATCTTCCGTTGCCAACAGGGCCTGTATCAAAGGCTTTGGAACTTGTTTCAAGGTAATGATCTCGCCAGATAAATCGCCATCCACGGCGATTTCTTGGTGGTCTTGAGTTAAGAAAACAATACTGGGTCGTTTTGACGCCGTTTCAACATCTTCCACGTTAGGCAGATCTTGCGAATACCACAGCAAAACGCCCCCAACAGCAATAAATCCCCACAAGGCTAAAGTCAGGAACAGTTTCAAAAGCCCACCCCATGATCCTTTCTTAGATTTTCTGCCGTTTTTTCTCTTCATGATGATACCTTAGGCATCCAAATTCGTTACCTTTAATGCATTTTCTTGAATAAATTGTCGGCGAGATTCCACAACCTCTCCCATCAAAATAGTGAAGACATCATTGGCATCATCCAGGTGAGTAACCTTGACCTGCAACAAAGAGCGCGCTTCTGGGTCCAACGTTGTTTCCCACAGCTGTTCTGGGTCCATTTGCCCCAGCCCCTTATAACGGGTAATGGCAAGGCCTTTTTGGCTTTCTTCTCGAATGTATTTAACCAAATCTAAAGGCCCCGTAATAGACAACACTTTATCTTTAACCGTTAACGTAGCTGAAGGTTCATAAATACTGAAATCCAAAGCCTCTTGGCTAAGCTGACGGGCCTCATGAGTAGTGGCCAGATGATGAGGCAAAGTCACTTTTTCCATGACCCCTTCAACCATCCTCTTTAAGAACATATCACCCGCTTCTGTAATTTCACCTTGCCAATGTTGGGAGGTTTTCAAACCAAATACTTTGTTTAACCGATCGGCAAGCTTATGGGCGTGTTCCTGTTGGAACTTACCCTCTTTCATATGCTTAATATCAAGAACACGGGCCAAGATTGCCTGCTCTACAATATCCACATGGCCAAACTTAACAGTCATAGCCAGAAGCATCTTTTTCATTTCGCAGGCCTTGTACAAATAGGTTTCCAAATCCTTGCCAATAATTTGTGCATTATTTACAGAAAGCACACTCAAACGAACCCCTTCTGTCATTAAATGGGCATCCAAGGCTTCATCGTCTTTTAAATACAAACGAGATTGTCCCTTTTTTAATTCATACAAAGGAGGTTGAGCAATGTACAAATGCCCCCCTTCGATGATCTCAGGCATCTGCCGGTAAAAGAATGTCATCAGCAATGTTCGAATGTGACTTCCATCCACGTCCGCGTCTGTCATCAGAACAATTTTGTGATAACGCAGTTTTCCCACATTGAACTCTTCTTTGCCAATGCTCGTCCCCAAGGCAGAAATAATGGTTCCAATTTCTGCGGAACCTAACATACGGTCAAAACGCGCCCGCTCCACATTCAAAATCTTTCCTCGAATCGGCAAAATAGCTTGATTTTTACGGTTACGCCCTTGCTTAGCATTTCCGCCCGCTGAATCTCCCTCAACAATAAACAGTTCACTAAGAGCTGGGTCTTTTTCTTGGCAATCGGCCAACTTTCCAGGCAGTGAGTTAATATCCAAAACACTTTTGCGACGGGTTAATTCTCGGGCTTTACGAGCCGCTTCACGGGCAAGCGCTGCTTCAATAATTTTCCCAATAACAGCCTTCGCTTCTGCAGGGTTTTCTTCGAAAAATGTCCCTAGTTTTTCTATGACAAGTCCCTCAACAACAGGGCGCACTTCCGAAGAAACTAGCTTTTCTTTGGTTTGAGAAGAAAACTTTGGATCCGGCACTTTTACAGACAGAACACATGTTAATCCTTCACGGGCATCATCCCCCATTAAGGTAACCTTTTCTTTTTTTGCAATTCCTGACTCTTGAACATATGTGTTAATCAAGCGCGTTAAGGCCGCCCGAAATCCGATTAAGTGAGTTCCCCCATCTTTTTGAGGAATATTATTCGTAAAGCACAGCATGGTTTCATGATAGGTATCATTCCACTGCAAAGCGGCTTCAACGGTAATTCCGTTTTTTTCTCCAACTATATAAATCGTTGGCTTATGAAGAGGCGTCTTGTGACGGTCTAAATATTCAACGAAAGCTGTAACGCCTCCCTCAAAATAAAGCACAACTTCTTTAGGTTCATCGCCCCGATGGTCTTGCATTTTAATGCGAACACCCGAGTTCAAAAAGGCAAGTTCCCTTAAACGATGTTCCAAAGTTCCAAAATCAAATTCTGTCTGGGTAAAAGTTTCTTTTGAGGGATAAAAAGTCACTTCCGTCCCTTTACGACCATTGGCTGGCCCCACTTCTTTCAGGCGATCTACAGGTTCCCCATGTTTAAATTCCATAAAGTATTCTTTGTCGTTCCTCCAAATACGTAACTGCAGATGCTCAGACAAAGCATTCACAACAGAAACACCCACACCATGAAGACCGCCAGAAACCTTATAAGAATTCTGGTCAAACTTTCCCCCCGCATGCAGCTGAGTCATAATCACTTCCGCCGCAGATATTTTTTCTTCTGAGTGAATATCAACAGGAATACCCCGGCCGTTATCACGAACAGTGACAGAACCTTCCTTGTTTAGACTTACGAAAACTTCCGTACAGTGCCCGGCTAAAGCCTCGTCAATCGCGTTATCCACCACTTCATAGACCATGTGGTGCAAGCCTGACCCGTCATCTGTATCTCCAATATACATTCCTGGGCGCTTACGAACGGCGTCTAAGCCCCGTAAAACCTTAATACTATCGGCATCATAAGTGGGCACATTAACATTTGTCATCTTACATTCTCTTAAAATTATTTCATCACTGAATTATGGGTTGAATTATTTATAAGCGATTACACGTCTTTTGGCAAAACATTCCCGTCAGAAACCTCAAAAAATTGAGCATGTTTTTTAAAGGGCTCAAAGACATCCCCATCCGTCCCCGTAAGCCATGCCTGCACGCCAAGAGACTGAATCTCTTCAAACAAAGATAAACGGCGCTTTTCATCAAGATGGGAAACGATTTCGTCTAATAGCAAAAGGGGGGTCCTCATGCACAAATTCGTCTGCAATCGACAATTAGCCAAGACTAGAGATAAAATAAGGGCTTTTTGCTCTCCCGTCGAACAGATTTCGATGGGTTTATTTTGATCCACATGGTGCATTCGGACGTAGGTATGATGAACCCCCATAGAGCTGCCCCCTGTTATGGCATCTTGAGCTCTATTGTTTTTCAGATACTCTTGAAACCGTTCTTCAACCTCTAAGGAGGGCATTGTTTCTGACCACTGTTCTAGTTCTCCAGCTAAAGAGACTAAAACTCTCGGGAACAGAGAAAAATGCTCGGAACAAAAAGGTGATAAGTTCTCTAGATAAGATTGTCGCAAAGAAACTACCGCCATAGCTTCTTGGGAAATGGTTTGCTCTAAAATCTTCAGCCACTGTGGGTCACTCATACGTTCCCGCAGCAAGCGTGATCTTTCCCGCAGGGCATGGTCATACCGATACAAATGCTGCGTATATTCCGGAACAAATGCCGCCACAAGCTTATCAAAAAACCGGCGACGTTTAGACAAGCTTTCAGAAAACAAAAAATCCATTTGGGGAATTTGCCATAAAACCGTCACCCATTCAGCTAAACTGGATTGGGGCTGGAAAGTTTGATTAATCTTAATGGCCCGTTGTTCTTCCTCTTTATCTGCCCGAAGCCCCGTCCCAATGTGAATAGAATCCCCCTGATCAAGTCCGAGCACAACGCCTACAGACCACTCTCTCTCTGGGAAGGCCAAATTGGTCAATGCCCCTAACTTGGCCTTTCTAAAGCCTTTTCCTGAACTTAAAAAAGAAAGTGCTTCCAAGATATTCGTTTTACCAGCCCCATTAGGGCCAATCAAAACGGCTGAAGATTTTTCTAAATTAAGCTGAAGAGTATCGTAATTACGGAAATTGAAAAGATTGAGTTGCTGAATCCAGCGAGATTGAACGATTTCTGTATGATATCGGGCGGCAACTGCCCCACGGCTCACAGACGCATGGGCATCAAAACGTACAGGGTACCATCGCCTGCCCCTCCCTTGATAATGGCTGGAGCGCTTTCATCTGCAAGATGGAAGACCAGGTTATCATTTTCCAGTTGCTGGGCAATATTCAAAAGATACCTAACGTTAAAGGCCACCAACAGGCGCTTACCTGTATAAATAGCCTCTACTTCTTCTGTTGCATTTCCCTGATCTACGCTAGAGGCAGAAACAATGATTTTCTGGGGCTCAACTGTTAATTTAACACCCCTTGTTTTCTCATCAGAAATGGTGGCCACGCGATCCACTGCTGCAGAAAACTTTTTGGAATCAACTGTTAGAACGCTATCGTTATCTGTAGGAATAACCTTTTCATAATCAGGGAAAGTTCCATCAATCAAGCGCGAAGCCAATACGACGCCATTCATAGCAAAAGTTATTTGCGTTAAAGAAAGGGAAACTTCGACTTCGTCTGTCGCATCTTCCAACAGTTTGCTTAGTTCAACAATCGTCTTACGGGGAATAATGACATCTGGCATTCCGGCAGCCCCCTTAGGCTCTTCCATATCTGCCAACGCAAGCCGGTGACCATCTGTTGATACGGCTCGTAAAACAGAACCTGTGTCGACCGATTTTGTGTGCAAATAAATGCCATTTAAAGTGTAGCGCGTTTCTTCCAAAGACATGGCAAAACTAGTGCTATTGATTAAGTATTTCAGCTCAGCTGCCTTCAGGGAAAAAGAATGGGGTAAATTGGCTGTTTTCAAAGTTGAAAAATCTTTTGCCGGCAAGACCGGCAGATAAAATTTAGACTTTCCAGATTTGATGGCAAGCTGGTTGGTATCTGTTGTTTCTGATAATTCTATAGGCCCATCGGGCAGTTTGCGCACAACCTCATAAAACGTGTGAGCTGAAACTGTTGTCACGCCTTCGTCTTCTACCTTGGCTTTCAGGCTTTCAACGATTGAGACATCTAAATCCGTTGCAGTAATGGTAAGGGCATGATCTGCCGCCTTTAAAAGAACGTTAGAAAGGATAGGAGAAACCGCCTTTTTCTCAACAACGCCTTGAGCATGCGCCATAGCTTTTAAAAGAATCGATTTTTCAATAACAACTTTCATAGGGAATTACACCTTCAACTTTTCTACCATCATTGACTAAAGTATATGTTTTGAGGATAAAGAACGCAAGCGGATAATGCAGAAAAACTGCAAAACCTTGATTGCACCTATGAAGAAAAATTATATAGGGAATACACACAAATTCTCAAGTTAAGATTTACAGAACCTTTCTTTTTGTTTAAGTTCTTGAGAGACAATCAAGAAAATGGTCACTGGAATAGTAGTATGAATTTTTTGCGCAATGTAAAGTTTTGGTTTTTTTTAAGCCTGATGGGCACAACAGGCTTGTGCGTTTATTTGTTCTCCGGCTCTTTCAAGGAATTAGGAAATTGTTTCCAACCCCTTTCTTTCCCAATCATTTTTCTGGTTTCTGCAATATTCTTGTCTAATTTATGTGTAGCTGCTTTTCGCTTACAAATAATTTATAAAAAAATGGGCCTCTTCATCCCTTACATAAAAATATTTCGGGCTTTTTTAACAGGCCAAATTTCAAGCCTTCTCTTTTTTCCCTCCCTAACCTCTTTTTACGGCCAAACTCTTGTTTTAAGCAAATCAAACAAAAAAATAGGACATAATGTAACCGCTTACCTGATAGATCGCTTCATAAGCTTGGCAGTAGGTTTTAGTCTTGCTTTGGCAGGATTATTTATCTTAAAAAGAGAACTTTTTCAAAAAATTTTATCAGAAAACAACCAACTATTGCCCCTGTTTATTTCTCTCGCAACTGCTTTTTTCTTCGTCATCAAAAAATTTTTCTCTTTACAACAAATCTGGAGCATGTTTTTAGAGAATTTTTTCTATATTCTTTTATTAAGTTTTTTGAGTCTTGTTTCTTGGATTGCAATGGGAAGTATTTTTATGATCCTATACAAAATTTTTGATCCACAAACCTCAACCATATTAGTCATGGCTGCCAGTTTTATCATTAGTTTTGCGGCCAGCCTTCCCATCACGCCCAATGGCTGGGGCATACGGGAAGTGACTGCTATTAAAGCTTTTGGTTTCTTGGGATTACAAGTACACAAAGGGCTATTTATTGGCTTTACGGTTGGCTCTTTAGCAACAGTCCTAATTATTGTCACTTTCTATCTTGTATGCATGCCAAATTTTATAAAAAAGATGATCTTCCATGAAAACACTAAATAATATCTCTCTATTGGAAAAAAATATAGAAAAGCCTCTGATCGGCTTTTTAGCTTTCAGTACTGCCCTGTTTTTGTTTTTTCAAATAAAAGTCAGCTATGAGCATATCTATTTCAATATAAATTTAGCTGATGCCCTTGGATTGTCTGGACTTGTCTTAGGAAGTCTTAGGTTTTTTCTAGAAAAAAGAAAAATTCCTTACTCAATTCCCTATACGAACTTATTTTGGTTGGCATCCATAATTGCGTTCTCACTGGCCTTGTTCGTTGGATGGATCAGATTTGGATCAAATACATGGGCATTTTATACAAAATTTTTGGGATGGTTCGTCATCATAGGGTATGCCATGCTCGGATCCCTATTTGCAGAATCCTTCAAAGAAAAGGGACTGATGAAGATGGCAGAAGTTCTTACAACAACCGTGATCACAATCTTAAGCGTCAAATTTTTATTTTTTTACCTGATAAAATACAAAATCTATTATTATCCCGTTGGAAACTTATATGACTATTTTTCTGGTTTTGCACCTCGAAACACCTTTTCTTTTCAACTGCTGATTGTAATGTGTTTGCAATTTGCCTATTTAAGCCTTAACCCAAAAAAAACAGTCTCATCCATCGGTTACATAGCCTTCATCTGTTTAGGCATTTACTTCACCTATGCCCGAGCAGCATTAGGCATCATGTGTTTTCTATTTCTGCTCTTTTACTTTTTGAAATTTATCAATTTAAAAACTATATTTTATATAATTGGGCTTTTGCTGTTGCTCATAAACAGCGGCACTATTATTGACTTTATGTCTGGTCTTTTAACTTCATTTTTGGGAGTAAATTCTTTAAATATTTCGATATCTCAAACGTACTATTCTTACCCCTCTGCCAATCAGGAACGAATTTTTTCTATGATTGAAGGATTAAAGATCTGGCTCAATAGTCCCATTTTCGGGGGGGGTTTGGGTTCTTTTGTTGAATCCATGAAGGTCACAAAAGAAACATTCCTGACTCACAAAAACTTTCTTGTTATTCATAGTTCCTACATATTTTTACTGGCTGAATTTGGCCTAATTGGTTTTTCTGTATTTTTAATGTATGGCGTACAAATTCTTAAATATCTCTATTCAAGAATCATACTCCAGTACAAAACCAATTCCCTTTCACTTCAAGGTCGCATTTTAATTGGGATTGTTCCCGTTTTCCTAATCATGGGTACTGCTCACGACATGCTCTTTCAGCGAATTTTCTGGTTTGTCTTTGGAATGTGTATTGTGAAACTAAGTCAGGCACCTTCACAGAAATTAGATTAAGGCAAACCGCCTAAGTACCTCGTCCTTCCCTAAGATCTCCATAATCTCGAAGATGCTCGGGGAAACGGTTGCCCCTGCTAGAACAGCCCGCACGGGCTGAGCCACTTTACCTAACTTAAGTCCCTGAGCCTCAGCAAGATCCCGAAACGATTGCTCCAATCCCTCTTCCGTCCAGTTTTGCTGTGCGGTCAAAGCATTTTTGACGACAGTCAGTAGCTCTTGCCCTTCCTCTAAAATCTTTTGCGCTTCCTCCGTAACAGGCAAGGGCAAAGGATGCACATAAAACAAGGAATTTTCAGCCAATTCTTTCAAGGTTTCTGCCCGTTGAGTTAATCCCCCCATGGCCCTTTCCAGGACATGTTTATGATGACTTGAAAGCCCCTGACCCAGCGCGCCTTCGAGAGGGTCTTCTATAAGCCCCACAAGGCGTTTGTGATCGGCCAGACGCATATAATGCGCATTTAAATGGTTCAATTTTTTAAAATCAAACCGAGACGGTGATTTGCCCACATGGGCCAGATCAAACCATTCGATAGCCTCTTGATCCGAAATAATTTCCGCGTCCCCATGACTCCACCCCAGGCGAACCAAATAGTTCCGCAAAGCTTCCGACAAATACCCCATATGCTCATAGGCTTCAACTCCTACGGCTCCATGGCGTTTGGAAAGCTTTGCCCCATCCATCCCGTGAATCAAGGGAATATGAGTAAACTGGGGAACCTTCCAATCCATAGCCTTATAAATTTGATATTGGCGGAACATATTGGTCAGATGGTCATCCCCCCGAATCACGTGGGTTACCCCCATGTCATGATCATCCACTACCACAGAAAGCATATAGGTTGGTGTACCATCACTGCGCAGCAAAACCATGTCATCAATTTGGGAATTCTGAACAGTCACTTCCCCTTGAACCAGATCAAAAAGCCGAATGGATCCATGATCTTCCGTTAACAGGCGCAAGGCCCCAGAAGCAAACCCCTGATGACGACAATGCCCACTATAGCCAGGCGCCTGACCGTTCTTCATGGCCTCTTCACGCATATTTTGCAAAGCTTCCGGCGAGCACTGACAATAATAAGCCCGACCCTTATGATAAAGCTCAGCCCCCACTTCTTGATGGCGTTTGATGTTGGCTGATTGCAAGACAGGTTCTTCATCCCATCTTAAGCCCAGCCATTGCAATCCCGCATAAATGGCATCCACCGCCGCCTGCGTTGAGCGTTCCCGATCCGTATCTTCAATGCGCAATAAAAATTTACCCTGATTGTGTTTCGCGAATAAATAGTTGAACAGAGCGGTGCGCGCGCCCCCAATGTGAAGGAATCCTGTAGGAGATGGCGCAAAGCGAGTTACAATTGTCATAAAATTTCCTTTTATATTTACGCTTATTTATAGTACATTCCGTCTGAAGTGCAAAAATAAAAATGACAGAATTAGATAAGATTTATGGATTGTTTATTATGTTTTGGGTGGCCCTGGTAAGTCCTGGGCCCAACCTGGCTATGATTTTGCGTGCTAGTGCCGAGCATAGCCGAACTGATGGCTTCATGGTGACATTGGGGCTAACATCTGGTGTGTTTATTCAGGGAGCCCTAGGGGCCCTAGGCCTATGCTGGTTATTTGATGTGTATCCGGCAGCCCTAAAGGTGATCCAAATCACCGGCGCCATTTATTTGACTTATCTTGGGTTTAGGGGGCTTATGACTAAAAAAGCGCCCCAGACGGAAAAAACAGAATACACCTACCAAAAAAAATCCCTGGCCATTTCTTTTCAGCTGGGTCTATGGACACAGCTGCTGAACCCTTTTGCCACGATTTCTATTTTATCGTTGTTCGGCATCTTTTATTCCCATTTTGCCTGGGTGCGCAGTTTGTATGTTGCCATTTTTGTCGTTTCTTACCTGGTATGGTATGGCGCCCTTAGCCTGATCCTAACGAATGTTCACTTACAGAAAAAACTATTTGCTCAGCGCCATTGGATTGAACGCATCACGGGCATTGCCCTGATTTATTTCGCCATAAAAATGGTTAGGGCTAGTGTTTAATAGAGTAGAAAATGTCTCTTAAAAGTTTGTCGTCGATTGTTCTGGTCTCTTTGTTGGGGCTTCTTGCCTTAAGCATTCCGGGATGTCAGGACTCACCCCCAGAAATAATTGTCAAAAGAAATTTCAATCCTTGTGAGCATCATCTATTTGAGGATCCAAACCGAATCTCCTTTACGGATCCAAAAACAAAGTTAATGGGATACAAAGATAAAAAGGGTCATATCGTAATACGACCTCAATTCATAATGGCTTCCGAATTTACAGAATTTGGAATTGCGCATGTGTTTTTTGAAAGCACAAAATGGCGCCCTTTCACAATTGATAAAACAGGAAAAGTCTTACTAGAAAACTTTTTATTCGATAATGGGGCAGATTATTATTGCAATGGTCTAAGCCGATTCGTAAAAAATGGTAAGATTGGATTCATTGACCGCAAAGCCAATATCGTCATCCCAGCTCAATTTGAGTGGGTGACTGGCTTTGTTTTCAATGTACCTGTAGCCGTAGTCGGAAAAGGGTGTAAGTATGTTGATCAAGGAGCAGAATATCCCACGCTTGAAGGAGGAAAATTCGGCCTTATTAACCAGCAAGGGGGAATTATTGTACCCATCGAATTTGATATAGAATATATGAAGAATGGAACTCCCCTCCTCATCAAAGAAAACAGGCACTACCAAGTTGTACAAATAGGAGATACCTACAAGACCAAAGAAATCGTGGATAAAAACCCATCAGCTACACCTAAACTGGGATAAAAGTAAGAAAATCAAGGCCCCCTTCCAATTCAATTCCCCCTATGGCATACTGCTGTTCATGCATACAGTCCTTGAAGAAACTATCGCCGACCACCCGGCCCCAACGCCCGTTTATTCGGTGACGCAGATTTCAACGGCCTTAAAACAGACCATTGAAGCTCATTTTCGGCTTGTGCGTGTTCGGGGGGAAATTTCCGGCGCCAAATTGCATACCTCAGGCCACCTCTATTTTTCTTTAAAAGATTCCGAATCCGTTTTAGACGGCATTTGCTGGCGGGGGACTTTAGGCAAATTCCCCCTAAAGCCCACCGATGGGATGGAGGTCATCTGTCACGGACGATTAACCACCTATGGGGCCAGATCCAAGTACCAGATCATCGTGGATTATATGGAGCACGCAGGTGTGGGAGCGCTGCTAAAGCTTTTGCAAGAACGCAAAACAAAGCTGGCGGCTGAAGGACTCTTTGACGTCGACCGCAAAAAGCCTCTGCCCTTTCTGCCCACGACCATTGGGATTATTACCTCCCCCACAGGGGCGGTGATTCAGGATATTTTGCACCGCCTGCAGGACCGCTTTCCCCGGCATGTTTTGCTGTGGCCCGTGTCCGTTCAGGGGGAGACAGCCGCCCGGGAAGTGGCCCAAGCCATCAAAGGATTCAATGATCTGCCTTCTCACATTCCCACCCCCGATGTATTAATTGTCGCCCGGGGTGGGGGCAGTCTTGAAGACCTGTGGGCCTTTAATGAGGAAGAAGTGGTTCGGGCTGTTGCCGCAAGTCACATTCCTATTATCTCTGCCGTGGGGCATGAAACAGACACAACCTTGATTGACTACGTGGCTGATCGACGGGCACCAACCCCCACCGCCGCAGCAGAAATGGCGGTTCCTGTACGTTTGGAAATTTTGGAGGCCCTGAACTCAAAAACCCATCGACTTACCATGAATATGGGTAAGGTGGTACAAGCTTTGCAGTGGAAATTGAATAGCTTTAGCCGGGGACTCATTAGCCCTAAATCAATCTTAGAAAATAAATTGCAGAATTTGGATGACCGCTTGGAGCGCCTGAAAATCGCCATGGAGTCTCTGGTTCACAATAAGCAGCAAAAGTTTTTGTTTCTAGAGCATCGGTTACAGCAAATTTCCAGCGCTGCGATGTTGGTTGGAAAGCACAGAATGCGGTTTGAGTGGGCAGCAGATTTACTAGAAAGTTATTCTTATACCCACACCCTGCAGCGTGGTTTTGCCTTGGTGAAGCAGGATGGCCATCTGGTGACCTCAGCCAAGAAACTAACCCCCACCCAAAAAATGACCATCCAGTTCCATGATGGCGTTGTTGCCGCAAGGGTGGAGGAGTAGAGTAAGAATAGCCCCTATTGAAATGCTTCTACGGCTTTTTTCTTTTCCGGATAAGATTTTAGAAGAATCAACTCTTGTAGAAGAGCTATTTTTCTTTCGGGAGGAAAATTTTTCTTTCCAATCTGTATACGCAAGTCTGAAGATTGCCTTGGTTCCAGCCCTATAGCCACCTGATGGAAGAGCTGCTGCTCTTCTATAAATGTGTTACTTAATACAGCAGAGGGTACTCCCCCGATTGCCACTCTCCCTTTAGGAATTACACCGCCTTCTTCAGGGGACATACCTGGCAATCTTTTTACGACTTTTCTATGTTCTATTTCATGTGTTACTGCAGCAGAAATCTCAACTGAGGTCTTGCCACTCAACCCCTTTAAAAGGGCCAGATAGACTTGAGAATCAGGAATAAGCCTAAACAAAGTATTTAATAGATTCTGCAATTTCTTATCCGCACCTGCCAGCTCAGCTACTTTCTCATCAATTTGCTCCTTAATCGGTTTTTCTCTGACTGGAACATTTTCCTGTTCTGGTTCAGCAGGAACTGCCTCAGGAGGAGCTGGTAGTGGAGATTCTCTGGTGACTTCCGTAAGCTCTGAGAGAAGTTTGTTGCCTATTTGAACCATGTTAATTGCTTCTTTTAATTTTTGTGTTGTTGTAGCAAGCCTTGACTTTGCCTCTTCTTTTTCTTTTTGCTCTCGGGCTTCTGCTAGCGTCTTTTCTGCAGCCGCCATCCATAGATCTAACTTTTTAAGATCAGCCATTTGTTTCGGTGTATTATCTTTACAACTTTCCGCTAAATTATCAAGAACTCTCTTTAACCTTAGTTTTCCAAGATCTTGAAGATAATTCACCTTAAAATAAATCGCCAATTCTAGCATCCGATAGTCTTGCTTAATCACAGAGTCTCCAATATATCCCCTCAACCTAGCAATTGCCTGATGCACTGCATTCTGAGTGAGCTTCCCTTCAACGCCTCCCCAGTTATTAAGTCGTTCTATTACCCTATTCGAAGCAGTTGCATCATCAGAGGTTAAAATTTTTATAAGCTCTAGAGCAAAAACACTATATCCCTTGCTTTGATAGTTTCGGATTTTTGTATCAATCTGTTGGATAAATTCTAAAAGGGTTTTCTTTTGAACTATAAAGCCCATCTCTCTCAGCATGACTCCAAAGTCTGTGCTTTTTTGAGATCCAAGTTCATTTGTTAAAATGGGCGCAAACCATTTCTGAGCATAGCTATCATTCGCAATAAACTCATCATATGTTTTATACAAATCAACAATAAGCTCATCTTTAAAATTCTGAATATTTCTTATAGGAAGAACATGGCTCGTTAAAAGATCTTTTAACGCTTTTGAAAGGGTAAAAATAAGCTCATAAGTACTTTCGTCCTGCTCAAGCTGCGTCACTTTATGAAAACATAAATTTAAAGTACGTGCCTTTTCTAAAGGAACTGTTGCCCCCAAAAACTTTTTATAACTTTCCAAAAATCCTTTAAAAACAGGTTTTTCAAGATTGCATTTTGCAACCAAATCATCAGCAACTTCCGTTGGACTGTCACCAAAATGAATTCCTCTTCCTCCAGTATCATTCACGAAAATCATAAAAGCCTTTTTATAAAGCACTTTCTTGTAGGGATAAAGCAGCTTTTGAAAATCTCCATTAGGAGCATCAAGATTTTTGAAATAATAAGCAAGCCTATTGTCTGCATAAGTTTCAGAATTTTCTCGTCTCCAACTAATATCCGGATCATCCCCATTTTCCATCATGCCTGCAAAATCCTGACGAACTCTGGGTGCAGGAGAAGGCGATCTAGACCGCTCGGCCTCTAAAGGATCAGTATCAGCATAGATATGGTCATGTTCCCCAATTTCTGAATCAACAGCATCTATTAATGCATCGCCTTTAACTGATTTTTTCTTTCCAGCATTTTTCTGTAAATATTCGGAAACCACCTGAAGTATTGCTTCATTTTCAGAAATTCTAAGATTGCGTCTCCTATAGCCTGCTTGAATCATTCGATTAGCTTCATCAATAAATCGGGGCTCAATTGCTGACCCTGGCGCAGGGTGTGCTGATGCTGCTTGAAGCTCTTTTATACGGCCCTCAGCAACTGCTAATTCTCTCTTATGTTCATCTTGTAATCGCGCCCTCTCAGCGGCAACATCTGCATCTAACATTTGCACAGGGCCAGGAGTACTTGAACCACTTAGGGTAGACATGCTCTTAGTGCTTTGAGACCGAGAACCTTCACTACTTTCCTTATGAATCCTTTCAAGTTCTTGCTTATAGTATTCCGGATTTGCAATAGCTCCGACAATAGAAACCCCTTGATTAATCAAAATCTCCCCGTCTTGATCAGAAATCCCTAGTTTTTGAGCCATTATTTTACCGTTACGACTTACAACAGCTTCTGAAATTTGCCCTACAAAAAAAACAAAAAAGAACAAACTATGTATGATATTTTTTTTAAACATTTCTTCTATCCCTTTAAATTTTATAAACACAAGATAACGTTACCACATGATAGGACAAACTAGGCGACATAGAGCTAAACACTTTAGCATTGTCTGTTTCATTATACTGCTCTAACAACCCTGTTGAGTATTTTTTGTACATTTCATAACCATAATCAATCCGTAAAGAAAAAGCTTTGCTATCCCCCAGATCTTGAATAGCCCCAAAACCTAATCTACCCCCCCAAACGCGATTTACCTTAGCAGAAGCTGTAGAATATTGAGGAGGAGACGTTTCAACAATACCAGTAGTGGTAGTTTGAAATTTAGAGTTCAGAACTCCTGCACTTAGATAAGCTCCTATACAATCTGTGAAATACTTTCCCAAACGCAATAAAGTCCCAAAAGTGTCTTTTTGTTTGATGGACAAAGAATAGTTTACTACTGTAATATTATCATTCAACTCTAATTTCACCGTACTATTTTTTAGTTCATTACCAGAACGGCGCGCAATCAATTCCCCCTCTAAAAAATAAACCCCCCAAGATTCTGGCTTATAATGATACCCCCCCATAATAGCGCCCCCAATTCTATTGGCTGAACTGCTCAGCAGTGTAACGTTTTGAAAGCCACTTGCAGCCGCAATAATTTCTTCCGAAAACACCCCAAATTTCGCATCTACGGGCTGCGTATAGGTAAGGGCACCCCCCACAAAGAATCCTGAATCAGCACAGGCAAGTCCTTGAAAAGAGATAAGCGCCAGAATGATTAATATTTTCTTTGAAAAATTCATACCCTTCCAAATCTTTTTTTATATAAAATATAGACCAATCTTGACAATTTTTTAACAATTTTGTCAAGAAGATTTGTGCAACGACAGCGCAGTTTATAGGACAACTTCTACTTATGCGAAAAAAGCGCCCCAATTTCCCAGCCTAGCAGATCTAAATCAATGCAGGTGGGCAGGGCTTTAAAACAGCCTTCCGCTAATTTTACACGGTTTTCCCGCTTCAGCATTTCATCCAGCTTTTGCCGTAAATCGTGTAGATGCAGCACATCTGTAGCAGCGTATTGCTTTTGCGCCTCAGTCAAATCTAGCCTGCCCCAATCGGAAGATTGTTCTTGCTTTGAAAGCTCAATCCCCAGCAAAGAATGACATAAGTCCTTTAGGCTATGCCGATCAGTTGAAGTTCTAGCCAATTTTGAGGCCAGTTTTGTGCAGTATAGGGGCGCCACAGAAACGCCCAAATATTTTTTAATCATCATAATATCAAACCGAGCATAATGAAAAATTTTCGTGATTTTTGGGTTTTCCAGCAAAGCTTTTAACTTAGGCGCATGATACTTAGAATCCGGCCCAAACTGAACCAAATGACAAGTATCCCCCGCATACAGCTGAACCAAGCACAAACGATCCCGAAAGGGGTTTAGCCCCATGGCTTCCGTATCAATTGAAACCCAATCCGTTTTCGGAAAAGTTGCATGTAAATCTTCTTGATGTAAAACTATTTCCATTTTTTCCTTGGTGCCCAGAAGAAGACTCGAACTTCCACAAACAATTGTTCACTAGAACCTGAATCTAGCGCGTCTACCAATTTCGCCACCTGGGCCTTTTCAAATTTCCCCATTAAAAGATCATCGTTAATTTCCCAGACTTTAAAAAATACCTCTTTTTAAAATTTTACGCAAGCTGAATGATTTTAGGAATCTCTCTTAATCTTATTGCGCTTTAATTCTTTGTTAACATCCATAAGAAATTCTGTTTGAAATGGCTTTTCAAGTCGTGCATCTTTAAGGATACATTTAACCGTCATCACAAAAGAAACAACACCATCAATCCCCAGCACTTCTTTGCCAACAATTGCTATTTTTCCCCGTACATCCACATATTGGCTTTTCTCAGCCTGTTTATGAAGAATATCTTTAATTTTGTATAAATCCGCATCCAGAGATACATTAACATCGACTGTTGTCATCATTCCAAGCTCACCAGCACTGCTTGAACTTACCGTATCGCTGATAAAACGTTGGTTAGGAATGGTCACAATACTTTCATCAAGGGTCAGAAGCTTAACCGAACGCAGCCCTATTCTTATAATTTCCCCATAGTGCTCTTGAAAAGTTATACGATCTCCTACTTGAAAGGGTTTATCTATTAGCAAGACAATGCCTCCAATAACTGATCCCACAAGATCCTTA
The DNA here is from genome assembly GCA_037146715.1 of Alphaproteobacteria bacterium. Classification (NCBI taxonomy): domain Bacteria; kingdom Pseudomonadati; phylum Pseudomonadota; class Alphaproteobacteria; species Alphaproteobacteria bacterium. The sequence continues at coordinate 36,045 of JBAWWO010000001.1, read as the reverse complement.
ACAGCAAATCCAACAGCAACAAAACCGCTAATAATAAAAGCAATAAGAAATTTTTGATTGGGGTCAAAAATAACATAAAATGATCCGAATACTCCCGCAAAGTACAGCAAAAAATTCACAACAGGAATCCATCCAAAAACCATCATCCTTTTAGAAGGAAACTTCTTTGAAATCCAATCGGAAAGACGCCTAATGCCCATCACAATTAGTGAAACAATAATAACAGTCCCAATAAAAAGACTTAGATCAATAAAATCCATTTGAGAAATAAAGCGAGCTGCATGGCCTGAATTTAGCATATTTTCCACCCTTTAAGAATACCGTAACATACTTAATTGGTTTCAGACAGCTTTCTTCTTGACTCCCCCTGTGGCCCATGGTCTTATTCGATGAGCAACGATAATAAAAAATAAAGGGAAGGAAAAATGTCTAGAATGGCTTTAGGTTTGATTCTGCTTTTAATTCTTTTTTTGCCCCCCAATGCCATGTGTGCGGTAGAAAGCGCCCTTGTTGAAATCACAGAGAATGCAACTACTACAGAGTCTGAAACAGAAGAAGCAGTAGAATCTCTGATTGATAGCATCGACATAACTGATGCCTTTATAAATTCTGCTGTGCCACCTACTGGTACAGGAGTTTCTACAGCTGATCAATCTGTAACTGTTACCTCTGACACAGATACGTCTAACACCGTTGACACTATTTTAGGCGATACGACAGATATTCCCGTAGAGTCAGTGACAACATCTGATACAGCTCCAGATTCTAGCCCTATAGATGCTTCTGTTTCTTCCTCTGAAGGAGATCCAACTGCAACTGTTGATATAGTAGACCCAGTAACGGATTCCTCTACAACTGTATCTATTAATCCCGCGGATGAAAATACTAGTACGACTCCTCCTGCTGATACAAGTTCAGGAGACAATACAGATATCAGCCTTCCCATCGATTCTTCTGTGAAGGAAAATATTGCCATAGACATTCCCGCAACTGACACGGAAAGCACTATCTCTGTTGACTCCCCAGTAACGGACTCCTCCACCACTGTATCTATCAAGCCCGTGGATGAAATTCCTTCAAGTACAATTCCCCCTGCGAACACAGAAATCACAGATTCAGGAAGCACCGAAACGCCTATAGGATCTTCAAGTAATCGCCCGCAAACCTCTGCTTCAGGAAATGGACGTCTCTCTCCCCCATTTTCTGTAAGATTTAGACGCTTTGCTGAATGATAATAATGACACAAAAAAAAGGATCTCTGATGAAAAAAGTAATATTTTATCTTAAGGGGTTTTTTATCCTGTTACTGCTGGCTTCTAAGGTCTCCGCCTCCATGCGCGTTAGCACCCTTAATACCAGCGCTAATGAAGATGCCATTCAGAAAATATCCGATAAGCAAAAAACTCAAGCCTCTCCTTCTGCCTCCAAATATACACTGTCAGTCAGCGAAACATGGTTGAAAAACAAAAACCATTTTGCTGCATTAAAGGGGAGAACGATGGGTAATATATCCAGCGTTGCCTTAAATGCTAAAGAAAGCGCAACATGGGATTGGGGAGTAGCTGCTTTGCTGATGAAGAATAAGATCAATACTTTTGCTAATAACGGGGTTGAAAATACAACAAGTAATGGGATTGTTCCCTATGCTGTTTACAAGTTGAATCCTAATATCAGTTTTAATGTTCTGGGAGGCGCCATCACCTCGCGCCTTAGGATCAGCGAAATAGATAATAATAAGCTGGGGGCTGGCGTTGCCCGGTCCAATGCAGGTTTCTTTGAAACAGGCGTAACAACGAAAAAGACTTTTGGCCGTTTTACGCCTTCTCTCCATGCAAGTATTCTTTATTATAACTCAAAAACAGGTCGTTATAATTTAAGCAATGGCACTAATACTTCGGCCGAGTGGAGCCATCTTATGCAGGGCCGTATAGGCGCGCGTCTTGATATGCGGTTAGATCCATTCAGTCTTTACGCAAAAAGCGCTTCTGAAGTGTTGCTAAGACGGTCATCGAATTATATTATTCAAGATTGGAACGGCTGGTCAGCAACAGGTGGTTTTATTTATTTTTTAAGTCCCACCTGGAATGTTTCTGGAGAATATAAATACCACCGCCTTCCCATCGGCGCACGCCAAAGTTCTATCTTGCTTCGCTTAAATATGCGGTATTAAGCAGAAAATGGATAGCGAACTAAACTACTTGCAACGGATATATCAAAAAAACGTACAACAGAGTAAAATATTTTAGCAGTCAAAAGACAAGAGTTTGCTATCAGATTACTCTCTAAATAGATCCTGACAAAATCCTTGAAAAAAGCCCTGCTGTTTCCTATCATAGGATATGTCCCTTAAAAAAATTCTTCTTGCCCTATTCCATCACTGGAAATCAAATGTTGTGGCCGGGCTTGTGGTTGGGATTGTATCCCTGCCCCTGTCCATGGCCTTTGCGATTGCCTCAGGCGTGAAACCCGAGCAAGGCATTTACACTGCCATCATCGCAGGCCTTGTGGTGGGGCTGCTGGGTGGCACGCACACACAAATTTCCGGCCCCACGGGCGCTTTCGTGGTTATTCTGGCCAGTATCACAGCCCAGTACGGCATTGCAGGACTTCAAATCGCTACCTTGCTTGCAGGACTTATCCTCATCCTGATGGGGATTTTTAGAATTGGGCAGGCTATTAAATTTATTCCCTATCCTGTCATTGTGGGCTTCACCAGCGGCATTGGCGTCATCATTTTTGTGGGACAATGGAAAGATTTTTTTGGGCTACCTTTAACCCTGCCCATCCACATGCCCTTTTACGAGCGGCTTATCATGCTGTTAAGGGCATTCCCTGAAGTAAATTATCAAACCACCTCTCTATCATGTTTAAGCCTAGGGCTTATTATTTTTACGCCAAAAGTCATTAAAAGCCTGCCAGGCCCCCTGATTGCCATGCTTGTTGCAACGCTTATCACCTATGGGTGTGATCTTTCAAACATCCCCACCATTGGATCTGTTTTTGGATCTATTCCGTCCTCTTGGCCTGCTTTTAAGTTTCCTTCCTTTCATGCAGCAGATTTTACAACTCTTTTGGGACCTGCTCTGACTATTGCTTTATTGGGGGCCATTGAATCTTTGCTTTCAGCAGCCGCTGCAGATTCCATCATGGGAACCAAACATAAACCCAATAAAGAGCTGATTGGCCAGGGGATCGCCAATATGCTGGCTCCCTTCTGGGGAGGGTTCGCCTCAACGGGGGCCATCGCCCGCACCATCACCAGCATCCGTCATGGGGGCAGCACACCACTCGCCGCCATCGTTAATGCCTTGTTTTTAATCTTAGTTCTTGTCTTGCTTGCCCCCTATGCTGTTCACATTCCCTTTTGCGCCCTGGCAGCGATTCTTTTCGTGGTTGCCTTTAACATGAGTGACATTCCCCACTTCACCCATATCATTCGCCATGCTCCCTGGTACGACGTGTGTGTTCTGGTGATTACTTTCTTGCTGACAATTTTTGTGGATCTTGTAGTGGCTGTCTCTGTGGGGGTCATTGGCGCCCTGTTGTTTTTTTGTGTGCGCTTGTATCAAACCACTGATTTGCGTCAAGAATTTTTCAAAAACCTGAAAACAAAAAATTTTCAGAAAGTCACACAAAAGCCCTTGGAAAACGGCATTCTATATACTATCGATGGCCCCTTTTTCTTTGGCGTGGCCGAGGCTATGGAGCATGCCCTTTCCATCACCCATACGGACCCAAAGTATGTGGTTTTTTGTCTGAAAAAAATTCCCTTTATCGATATAACGGGCGTTGAAACTTTTTCAAAAGTTATTGCCCATTATACGGGCCGGAACATTAAAGTTTTTCTGTGTGAGGCCACCCCGAATGTTCACCATAAACTCACTCGCGCGGGCGTGCTGCATATGGTTGAATCTGCAAAGATTTTTAAATCCGTCAAAGATGTATTAGCTGAAGCTGAGGGGATGCGATAAAGACTGATGAAGGATCCATTCTCCCTTCATCTGAACTTATCTAATCTATAACTTTTTTCACAAATTCCGATTTTAGCCCCATCTCCCCAATGCCGGGGATTTTGCAGTCAATATCATGATCGCCGTCCACCAGGCGAATATTTTTGACCTTGGTACCAACTTTAACAACAGAAGAGGATCCTTTTATTTTTAGATCTTTAATGACTGTAACAGTGTCTCCATCCTTAAGTTCTACGCCGTTGGCATCGCGAACGATAAGATCTTTGCTTTCTTCACCAGCACTGTCTTTCGACCATTCGTGAGCACATTCTGGGCAGCAATACATGTCTCGATCTTCATAGGTGTATGTTGATTTGCATTGAGGGCAGTTGGGCATCATATGATAGGTTTCCTTTTAATTTTATTAATTATTTGAAATTCCCTGAAGAGGTTGCTGGAAATGGTGCCGGATGACGGACTCGAACCGCCGACCCTCTGATTACAAATCAGTAGCTCTACCAGCTGAGCTAATCCGGCACTCCCACCTGTATAACCTGTTTGTTTTTCCGCGCCAAGTAGTTTTTTATTATTTTTTGAAAAAAGAATAGAAAGATAAAGATCCTGCAACAATCCGACCAAACGGGAATGGATTCCTTTTATAAGGATCACTCTATTATGCAACTTCAAAAAGTTTATCTGAAAACAATTCTCTATTTTCCATATAAAATTCTTCCCAAAATCGCTTCATGCCGCTTTCAATTGCCATTACCCTCTCACCCAAAGATGCTTGTGTTTCTGATGGCAAAAATTCAGCCCCATAGACACTTCGCAGAATCTCTTCATAATCCTGAGCAAACTGCCTATACTCAATAGAACGTTTACGCCCATACCTTTCTTCCGCAGAGGATGACAGAAGATGCTGGTTGATAAAGCTTTTCTCCTCAAGACTTAGCACATCAAAATCAGGTTTCCATGTAATATTTGAAACATTTGAAACAAATTGGTGCTCTGCCCAATCCTCCGTCCCAGGTTTGCAGACCAGATCTAACGAAAATGTTCCAATATTTTTGTACGTAAGATCCGATACATGATAATGAATATCTGCAACGATAGTTTCAACACTTCCAATATTTTTAATGTTTCGAATTTGTGATCTAAGGGCATAATACTGTAAAGGCAAAGGATACCCACTAACCCCACCAAAAAAAGAACCATAAACAAGGGTGGAAAGTGCATATTCTTCAGTCGTTATATTAGACACTAACCCCCAAAACAACCGACGCTCACTCAAAGGAAGGGCCTCATCCCCAAGCCATGGTTGAGAACTGTTTATAAGAGAAGGATGGTTTTCATGCAGCATCAAGAAAAGAGCAGCCATATTACGATCTTTACGAGCGGCAGAACGATAAATTTTCCCTAAAAGTTCTTTCTCAATATTCCAAAATCCCTTTTCTTTCAAGATTGGATAATCTTGGAAAATATTGGGTTTCTTTTGAGCTTGAATTTCTTCACAAAGCATTGTGTATACAAATTCATTTGTATGGTTAAAATCATGCCATAGAAAATCGCCGGATTCACAGACATTTCCTCCATGAGCTCCTTTGCATTTAAGAGAGAGAGCTCCTAAATTAAGAGGCAAGGGCCGATCCAAATAGTTTCTGACAAAACGGTCAAAAGAAAATCCTCCACCCTTGCAGCACAAGATGGCCTCACGATACAAATCTTTTGCTTTCAAGTGGTTTTCGAAAGGATACGAAGTTATAAGCCAATATGAAAAGGGATCCTTATATGTATCAAGATCTTGCCAGTTTCCATCTTCATACAAGTTCTTACAGTGTGCTAACTCTTCAACAGGAGTTCCTTGCATATCAGTCAAAAGAAAAGCCAACTGCATTGTGATGGAGCGCATACGGGCAATCGTAAGTTGATTGCTTTCAATAACTTTTGACACCTTTTGCCAAAAATCTTTTAACAATTCTAAATGTTTGGGACTATGTTCAACCAGCTTTGCCACATAGCTGTAGTGCATGCGAATCATAGGAGCAAGACCGGGAATGATAGTTTCAGTAGGGTGAATCTCTGCAGACCCGACAGCATCATAAGCTTTTACAAATAATTCTTCCTGATCATTCAAGGACAATACCTTATCAACAGGAAGTTCTTTGAAGTCTGGGTCTTGAGTTGCAGCAACTCCTTGCATAGCAAGGAAAAACACAAAAGCTAAAAGTTTTAATTTCATTAATCTATCTCCTAATGTGATGCTTATCACAAACCTTAAACTTGATATAGTTAATCGGTTATAAAATTTCAAGCCCTCCGACCAAACAGGAGTGAATTCCCGAAAAGTCTTGACTTTTTAGGAATTGACTCCTATTTTAGTCGTAATAGAGAGGAACAAATGGATCGATATTTATCTGCAACGCTCATAAAAGATTCGGACAAGAAAATCATTCTGTTGAGTGGTCCCAGACAAGCTGGCAAAACAACGCTGACACGGCACCTTTTCTCAAGCTATGATTATTTTAATTACGATGCCTCAGAAGACCGAGAAGCTCTTGAAAAGAAACATTGGAAAAGAAACGTAGACTGCGTTCTTTTTGACGAATTGCACAAAATGCCCTATTGGAAACGATGGCTGAAGGGTGTGTATGATACAGAAGGGAATAGGCCCCGCCTTATCGTCACGGGCAGCGCTAATCTAGACACGTTCCGTAAGGTGGGGGATTCTTTAGCAGGACGATATTTTGGCTTCCGCCTGCACCCAATTGACTTAAAAGAAGGAGCTATGTATTGGAAAAAAGATATTGATGATATCTTTAGGCGACTTATGGAATGTGGCGGATTTCCAGAACCATTTTTAGAGGGTGATACTCAGTTTTACAGGCGCTGGCAAAAATCTCATTTAGACATCATATTGCGGCAGGATTTTCTAGACTTGTACTCTGTGCGCTCTATCAAGTTGGTTGAGACCTTATTAGAATTGCTTAAATCAAGGGTTTCAGGCCCCCTCTCCTATACCAATCTCTGTAACGATTTACAGATAGATCCCAAAACGTTGAAAAACTGGTTAACTCTTTTAGAAAATATTTATGCAATTTTCAGTGTAACCCCCTATCACACTAATGTAGCCCGATCCTTGTTAAAAGAACCCAAGCTTTATTTTTATGATATAGGTCGCGTCCCGGATGAAGGCGCCCGCCTGGAAAATCTAGTCGCTTGTGCTCTTTTAAAAGAAATTCATTGGATTGAAGACGTCTATGGCCACAAAGGAAACCTACATTATTTAAAGACCAAAGATGGCGTGGAAATTGATTTTTTGGTCACCATTGATGATGTCCCTGTTGTATGTATAGAGGTTAAAACATCTGATGATGTGCCCTCAAAAAGTTTTAACCATTTTAAAAAATTTCTACAGGATGTGCCGTGCATACAGTTGGTGCTTCATCTAAAAAGAGAATTTGACCATCCCGATGGTATCCAGATGCGTGATTTAAAAAAATTTCTGGCGACCTTAGATTTGCGGTCTTATATCAAAAAGAACCCAAATTAATTTTTTCAATATTTCAAATAATGGTATAAGATCTATCTCAGCATCATGAAAAAAGCACAGTGCCCTAAACCTATTGTCTTATGCGTCCTTGATGGTTGGGGCTGCGCGCACAAATCCCCCTTCAACGCCATTACCTTGGCGAATACGCCTACTTGGGACAAATGGAATGCTCAGCAGCCTCCGTGCCTGTTGGATGCAGCGGGGGAAAGTGTTGGCCTGCCCGCGGGGCAAATGGGAAACTCTGAAGTAGGGCACATGACCATCGGAACGGGCCGGGTCATTTTTCAAGACCTTCCCCGCATTTCAAAAAGCATTGCAGATGGCAACCTGTTTAAAAAGCCCCTGTTGTTGAAACTAGTGGAAACCCTGAAAAAAAAGAAGGGGGCTTGTCATCTGATGGGACTGGTTTCTCCCGGCGGCGTTCATTCCCACCAAAAGCATCTGTTTGCCCTGGTTGAGTTTTTATCCTCCCACGGCATTCCCCTTAAAATTCATGCCTTTTTGGATGGCCGAGATACCCCACCCCAAAGCTCTATTCAATATTTGAATGAACTGCTTAATCTATTGAAAAAATGCCCCCAGGCGGAAATTTCAACAATCATGGGTCGCTATTACGCCATGGATCGGGACAACCGATGGGATCGCACCCAAAAAGCGGCTGAGGCCCTGGTATTCGCTAAGGGTGACGCCCTGCCCTGCCCTCTGAACAGCCAAACACCTGACGCTAAAATCGCGGAAATTCTGAATCGCTGCTATGCCCAAAACTTAACGGATGAATTTATCCCTCCTCTTGTGTCCCCCAGCTATAAAGGCGCCCAGGAAGGCGACGCCATTTTTATGACTAACTTCCGATCAGACCGGGTGCGGCAAATTTTACGCTCTCTCGTTGATCCGAATTTTTCAGATTTCCAGTGGAAGCACAAGCCCGCTTGGTCTATGAAAATGGCCATGACTTCTTATGCAAAAGATTTAGATTCTCAGATGGATGTACTGTTCCCCAATGTATCTCCACACCACACTTTGGGTGAAATTTTGTCTGATGCTCACCTGACCCAACTGCGTATCGCAGAAACGGAAAAGTATGCCCACGTAACCTTTTTCTTTAATGGGGGAAAAGAAACCCCCTTCCCTCACGAAGACCGCATTCTGGTGCCCTCCCCCAAGGTTTCAACCTATGACTTGTCCCCTGCCATGTCGGCTTTTGAGCTAACGGACAAAGTCCTCCACGCTATTGAATCTGGAGCTTATGACGTGATCATTATGAACTATGCCAATACGGATATGGTGGGGCACACGGGCAAACTGGAGCCCACTATCAAAGCTGTTGAGGTGGTTGACACCTGCCTGGGCAAATTGGAACAAGCCGTCCTAAAAGCAGGGGGCGTTCTTTTGGTCACCGCAGACCACGGCAATGCGGAAATGATGGAGGACACGAAAACCCATCAACCCCACACGGCGCACACCACAAACCATGTTCCTTTTATAGCGGTTGGGGTACCTCACAGCATTAGGTCATCAGGCACGTTGGCTGATGTGGCCCCCACGGTTTTGAAGTTACTGAATCTTCCTGTTCCCAAGGAGATGACAGGAGAATCTCTGATCAAATGATACGCTTTTTGATTCTTTTCTGTCTTATTTTCTCAGCCAGCTTCTTACACGCCAAACCAAAGGCAAATCTAAAAGTCAACTTGGCCCAAATTGCCGAAGAATACCGCCACGCTGAGGCAGACCTGCTGGGCGTTGAGGCAGAACTTGAAAAATTACAGAACTCTAAAAAAGAAAAAAAGCAGCTGCTGAAAAAACAATACCGAGAATCCAGTGGTCTTATGGTGGCCTTGTATCAGTTACAGAAAAACATACCTTCCCGCATGGTTGCAAATTTAAAAAAGCCAGAAGAAACCATCCAGTCAATCATTGCACTAAAACAATATATTCACGCCCTTCAGCAGCAACTAAAAAAGATATCCTATGAGCTTAAAGAAATAGAAAAAACAACTGTGGATACAAAAGAAAAAAAACAGCTGCTGAAAAAGAAGTTAGAAACTTACAAGGGAAAGAAAGATCAATTAGAAAAATTAATTCAAGAGAATAAGAAAAAGGCCAAGAAAAATGTTAATCGAAAAATTCTGTTGCAGCATGCAAAGAATTTGGCCAAGGAATCCGCCAACTTGCAGGAATTGATTCATAAGGTTGAGGCCCCCCCCTCAAAGGAGGCAACGCCTCCCGACGAACTTATGTCTACGCAAAAAATCTATACTGTTAAGCCTGTTCAAGGGAAAGTTATTTCTTATTTTGGGGAAGATCATCTGCTGAATCCTCAAGGAAAAGGAGTGCTGTTTCAGGCCCGATCCAAAGAGTTTGTATTTTCGCCCCTATCCGGAAAAATCGTCTACGCGGGCCCCTTCCGCCGGTACAAAGATATCATCATCATTGCCCATAATGAAGTGTATCACACCATTTTGACGGGCCTTGACCGTATCGATGTGATGACAGGGGAATGGATCAAGGCAGGGGAACCCTTGGGGGTCATTAACGATGCCAAAGACAAAAATTTCCTGTATGTAGAATTGCGTCGCCAGGGCACCCCCGTTGATCCAAAACCTTGGATGCCGTGGGACACAAACTAGAACCAAACTCAGAAGAATCTGGATTGCTTCGTCAGCCTGCGGCTTCCTCTGGATGACGGGGGTGGGGCTTACTCCTACTGATTCCCTCGGGCTTCTACCCGAGGGTCTAAGGGTGCGGAACACACCCCGGTTGGGATGTCGAAAGAAGTAAGGCGTGGGTCCTCGGGTCAAGCCCGAGGAAAGCAAAAAAAAAGGGGCCCGAGGAATTCAAGGGGGGATGAGGAAGGCAAAAGGGGGGTATTCGTTTTTATACACAACGCAACACAATACACAAACTAACTTTAAAACGGTTGAACAATCCAGGAGCGTTGTGTACATTCTGTGTCATAACTTTCTATAAGGAATCTTAAAATGAAATCGTTTTTCAAAATTTTTCTTTTATCCATAGGTGTCTTTAACGCTCAAGCAGCCACTCTAATCCCCAGTGAGGTCACTGACGGTTGGATTGCTAAATATTCACCCGAAGAATTGACTGCGATTCAAGCAGATCAGCATATTATTTCTAGCATTTTCTTAGAGGGAAAAAAGGCCTCTCCCAAACCTATTTACCTAGCAACTGCTGGGGGACCGGGATCCATGAAATCAACGATTCTTGAGAATTATCTATCCGATGATAACTATGTGCGCGCAGATCCTGACGCCTATGGTCTTCGCTATATGGTCAATACGTATATTCCCGCAACGGGTCCCCATGCCCAAAGCCAAAGCCCCGAATATTTAAAAGTTGCTTATGAAAAATGGCGGGGAGGATCAAATTACATTGCAAATAATATTTTAAATGTGGCCTTTGAACACAAGCTCAACATTGCCCATGGCACAACATCCACATCCCCTCATATAGGGAAGTTATACGAGAAACTTAAGACTGAGAGCTATAGAATTGAGCTATTATTGTGCGATACTACAGATGAAAATCGCATTGCCTATATAGCGAATAGGGAAAAAACATTCTACCAATCAACCCCAGAAGACGCCGTGGAAAAAGCAAAGGCTTTTTATGAAAGAATGCCTGTATATTTTAAATACGCGGATACGATTAAATTCTTTTGGACTGATGACTTCAACAAAGGGTCAGTACAATGGGGTAACTGGGATCGTAAAGATGGCCTAAATATAATGAACAAAGAGGCCTTTGAGAAATTTGTGGATAGATACGAAAAATATCGCGCATCTAAGCCAGAACTTCTTCCCTTCAACAGCTTGACCTCCATAAAATAGTGAGCTGTTGATGACACTTCCCAAACTGATCCTACTCGACCGAGATGGCGTGATTAACGAAGAACGCACTGGATATGTAAAATCTGTGGAAGAATTTAACTTCATCCCTGACAGCATCCAAGCCATAAAACAGCTGTCGGACGCGGGGATCAAGCTCGCTATTATCACAAACCAGGGGTGCATTGGCCGCAACCTGATTACGATGGATCAGCTGGAAGAAATTCATCAACATTTGATAAAAAATTTGAAACAGCATCACATTAATCTGCATAAAATATATGTGTGTCCTGACCACCCTGATTTTCCGACCCATCGCCGAAAACCCAATGCGGGCATGCTGCTTGAGGCCATGTCAGACCTGGACGTCACTCCCTCAGAAACCCTGATGATTGGCGATGATATTCGCGATCTAAAAGCCGCCCGCGCCGCAGGATGCGCCGCCCACCTGGTCTTAACAGGCCACGGGACCAAAACAGCTGTTCATGAAGAATTTAAGAACTACACTCCTGTTGCTGTGCATGCTAATCTAAAAGCTGCTGCTGCTTTTATTTTAGGAGAAAACCAGAATTGAAATTTAAATTAGGAACAGTCCTGATCGCCCTTATAAGTTTTAGTTCTTACGCTTCCCCTCAAGAAGAAAACACAGTCTCTCCAAGAAAACATCGTCAAATAGACTCTGCAAAAGAACCCTCCGAGGATCTTAAAAAAGAAATGGAAAAGTTATCTAAGCAAATCAGTAAAGAAATTGCGCGCACTGTAAGTCTTAGGGGAAAAAAATAGGCAAAGAAATCTGAATAAGAAACTAAATCGTCCTATAGATCCTTGGCTCAATTTTAAAGTGAGTTTGGCTATAAAGTAGAAGTTTCTCATTATACTCTTGAAATAAAAATTTTAGTTCCTATATAAGATTCGTATTGTATGTGAATAGGAGACTAAAAATGAGGAAATTTTCACTATTTACCCCTGTTTTGTTGGGTTTTTTAGGATTAATAGCAACAGAATCTGTTAAAGGGGCAGAGCGTGAACCAGATGAAAGTCCAAGTTCTCCCTATAGAGAATCCTTTAAACCTCCTTATCCTTTTTTAGAGTTGCCGCCCAGTACATTTGCTGGAAATTCTTATTTGAATCCCGAACTTCTTGATGCAAACCTTGATAAATTTCTTGATATGTTTCCAGGTGAATTTGCAGCTCAAGCCTCCTCAAACTCACAAAACCCCTTCTTTTTTGATGATAAGTTTGATAGCGCGCCCGATTTTTCACTAGCAGGAGATTCTGGGTTTACTGCTTTTCTTGATACTTTGAAAGCCTCTGCAGATTTTTCTCATCTTACTTCTTCCAAGGGTGAGAAAGCGCGAGGAAAGGACTTAGAGCATTGCTGGAAAATGCTGAAAGAGAAGCCTGAGGTAGCTAGCCCTGTCTCAGAAAAACCACGAGGAAAGTACCCGGATTATTGCAAGAAGATGGCGAAAAAGAATCCTGAGCTAGCTGGCCCTGTCTCAGAAGAATATCCAAAACCAGGAATACAGAAGGTTCTAGAACAAGAACAAGAACAAGAACAAGAACAAGAAATGGATTATGACAACTTTGAGTCGTCATTTCAAACAGCGCTTAAGGAACATACTCAGAGGTTTTTAAGTTTCGAAGACAATATGGAGGTTTCGAAAACAAAAGAGTTTCTGAAAAAATGGGTAAAGAATTTCAGTAAACTTTATATCAGCCCCATTGATCAAGCATCTCGCGAGATGGCAATTCATGTTCTAGAACGCTCCATTGATAAAAACCAGATACCGTTTGAAAGTTTTGTAAAAAAGTGTCAATCAGAATTTCATCTGTATTCTATGTACTATCAGAAGACGCAAAAGAAACACAAAACAGAAAAAAAAGAAAAACCTCTTTCTGAGCAAAAAACAGCTCTGATAGAAAACTTGATGGAGTTCAAGAAGAAATATCAGGAACATGACGGATCTATAACTGAGCACTATTGCAACCTTGCGACTAATGCTCTGATAAAGCTCATTAAAGAGAGAAAAATAACTTCGGAAAACTTTAAAAAAGAATGTAAACGTGAGTTCCAGATTCGTTCTAAAGATTGTAGGAACAATAAGATGCGACGCAAAGAACGTGTTGAGAAAAGAAAAGCTGAAATAGATAGCGCTGACGCAGACTAAGCTTTCCCAATAATTCAAATTTTTTATTTCCTTTACTCAAGGGATTCACTATACTGCAAACGCAATGATGAAGCCAATATCCCCATTTGTAGAAAATCTGAATCCTGCCCAGCAGGAAGCTATTTTAAATGTGGATGGCCCCCTTTTGGTTCTGGCCGGTGCGGGCACGGGAAAAACCCGGGTACTGACCAGTCGTCTAGCCCAAATTCTATATGAGCAAAAGGCTTGGCCCTCTGAAATTCTGGCGGTTACTTTTACCAATAAAGCAGCGCTGGAAATGAAAACCCGCATCGCCAGCTTGATTTCCCAAAATATCACCAGCATGTGGATTGGCACCTTTCACGCAATTGGTGTGCGCATTTTACGGCGTCATGCTGAGCTTGTGGGCCTTACATCAGGCTTTACCATTATTAATCCAGATGATCAGGAGCGGATTGTTAAGCAGCTTCTGCAAGTGGAAAATATGGATGATAAAAAGCAAACAGCCCGTCTGTTTGTTCATATTATTAATGGCTGGAAAGACAAGGCCCTAACGCCCGACAAAATAACAGAACAATATTTGGGATGGGATCAATCGCGCAAAGCGCTGAAAATTTACCGGCTGTATCAAGAACGTTTGAAAATTGTGAATGCAGCCGATTTCGGTGATTTGCTGCTGCACTGCCTGACTATTTTCTCAAAGCACCCAGATGTTTTAAAAGAATACCTGGGCCGCTTTAAATATATTTTGGTGGATGAATATCAAGACACAAACATCACCCAGTATCTGTTTCTGCGCTTATTGGCCCAGGGAACGGGCAATATCTGTTGTGTGGGAGATGACGACCAATCCATTTATGGGTGGCGGGGAGCAGAAATTGGAAATATTTTGAAGTTTGAAAAAGATTTTCCCGGTGCAAAAACCATTCGTTTAGAGCAAAATTATCGCTCTACCCCCGCTATTTTGGGGGCGGCTTCTGGCCTGATTGCCCACAATAAATCCCGTTTGGGAAAAACTCTATGGACAGAAAAAGATGCGGGGGAACCCGTTTACATAAAGGGTTTGTTTGATGGGAAAGAAGAAGCCCAGTGGGTAGCTGACCAAATTGAGCACTATCAACGAAAGGGGATTTCCCTATCTCACATGGCTATTCTGATGCGCGCAGGCTACCAAACCCGGGAGTTTGAAGAAGTATTCTTAACCCGCGCTATCCCCTACAAAATCATTGGAGGCTTGCGCTTTTACGAACGCATGGAAATTCGGGATGCTTTGGCCTATTTACGTGTGATCGTGCAGCCCAACGATGACCTGGCCTTTGAACGCATCATTAATGTGCCAAAACGAGGCATTGGGGAATCTACTGTTCAAAAAATGTATGAAGTTGGCAGGTCTAAGGGAATTCCCCTGACTGAAGCTGCCCACATTATGATTGAGGAACAGGAAATTAAGGGAAAAACCCGCCTAACCCTGAAATCTTTCCTAGATAATTTGGAACGGTGGCGGCAACTGATTCCCCAGCAAAACCATGAAGATCTAGTAAAAACCGTTTTGGATGAATCGGGCTACACGGCCATGTGGAAGTCTGACAAATCCATTGATGCCACGGGCAGATTAGATAACCTGAAGGAATTGGTGCGTGCTGTTGGACAATTTTCTGATCTTTATACTTTTTTAGAACACGTGAGCCTCGTCATGGAAAATACAACAACAGCAGCCTTGGAAGACTCTGTGACGCTGATGACCATTCATGCTTCAAAAGGACTAGAATTTGACACAGTCTTTCTGGCTGGCTGGGAAGAAGGAATTTTTCCATCCCAAAAATCTTTGGAAGAAGGCGAAGGGATAGAGGAAGAACGACGGCTGGCGTATGTGGCACTAACCCGCGCGAAACGTCAGGCCTATATTACCTTTGCCAGCAGTCGTCGCCTACATGGACAATGGCAAAATAATTTGCCCTCTCGTTTTATTAAAGAGTTACCCCCTGAACATATTTGTTTCTTAGAAAGCAGCTTTGTACAAAGACCCAGCGCCCATTCCTATGGCATCCCCGCAAAACCAAAAGGGTCCATGGTGATTGAACAACCTGCAGCTCCTCATGGTTTCAAACCGGGAAACCGAGTCTTTCATGAAAAATTTGGCTATGGTTATATTCAAACCATTTATGGGGAGCAGCTTGTTATTAACTTTGAACACGCTGGTCCCAAAAATGTGCTACATGGGTTTGTGAAGAAGTCTGGGTAGCAAAGTTGTTTTACTCTCTTTGAGATAAGATATGTTTTGCCACCTTTCGCACCATAGCGATGCGTTCTTCAATAGAAAGAGCTGGGGCATCAGGAAATCTATCTAATATTTGTCGTTTTACTTCGTCAAAAACTTCTTTTAAGAAAGCACTTTCACCAGGCCGCTCTTCCAAACGCCATTTTTTATTAGCATTAGCCGCCATATCGGTTCGAGCAAGAAGGCTGAATTCTTCGACTAGGGGCAAAAAGTCCTGTCCATCTGGACATAAACCTGTTGCATACCTTAAAATTTCTATTCTTTTCTCTTTGCTAAAATCTTTCAAAACCTTAGCTAGAGCTTCTACAGATTCTGGTGAAAGTTCTTGTTTAGCCGCCCCATATGCATTTTGCATTGCTCCGAAAGGCATCCCCAAAACAAGAACACTGCCTAAAAAAAGTTTTAGTTTAATCATTTTAATTCTCCACTGTTGTAACCTATCGTTTCATTTTTTAAATTTTCTGTCAATATTCTCCTAAAAAAACAAAAAACTGCGCCAAAAGATTGACAATACTCCCCACTTATGCAGAAATACACCCTAGGATATATCATGAAAAAAGACGTAACGCCCCTGATTAGTCACAAGGATATGACCATCCTTTCAACGGCCCTAATTCTGGCTTTGTCGGCAAGTTCTGCCCTGGCAGATGCCCCTGCCCCAACTCTTGCGCCTGATGCCTTTAATACACAGGGATCCCCCATTGCGGGCCCGCCACCCCCACCACCTGTTCCACCAGCCCTATTGCCCCCCGGACAATTCGAAAAGTGTTATGGCGTTGCGGGTGAAAATCAAAATCATTGCGCTTATGCCCCCTTTGATGGCACTAGCCTGGACGGAGCTGGCCAAGCAAAGGCCTGCGACCCCGCCGCTTGGCGTTGGGTCCCCAAGGGTTGGTGTGCCATGCTTGTTGTGGGCACAAACACTAAAGGTCAGATGTTGACTGGGTCTCTGTATCCTTCCTCTCAACGAGGTTTTCCAACCCAATGCACGCACTTTGACCCCCAAAATCTAGACCCCAATGATACGGGTTTCTAAAGCAATTCCTTCTCATGCAGGCATTGGCTTACGATTTCCCCACTTTGATGAAATTTTAGAGCAAAAGCCAAATATCCCTTGGCTTGAGGTTCACCCAGAAAATTTTAAAATGGGATCGGCCCTAAAAGCATTGGAAAAAATTCGGGAAACCTATCCCCTTAGCTTACATGGCGTAGGCCTCTCTTTGGGAAGCGAAGATCTTGACCAAAATCATTTGAAGTTTTTGAAGTCCCTCATTCACCGGTTAGAGCCAGGCCTGGTTTCTGAGCATGTTTCGTGGGTTCAAGTTGATGGGGTTTATTTGAATGGATTAATGCCCCTTCCCTATACGGATGAAGCCTTTGACAGAGTTGCCCAAAACATTGAGAAAACCCAAGATTTTTTGGGGTGTCAGATATTGATTGAAAACCCTTCTACCTATATGGAATTCCCCTGGTCTACCGTGACTGAATGGGAATTCATGACTGAACTGGCTGAGCGAACTGGGTGCAAGATTTTACTGGATCTGAACAATATTTTCATCAGCTGCACAAATCACAATTGGCCCCTAGATACCTACCTGAATCATGTGGCGCAAAAAGATCTAATCGGTGAAATTCATCTGGCAGGCTATGATCAGCTAACCCTCCCCAATGAAAAAAACCTTTTGATTGACGGCCACAGTTCCCTTATCGACCCAAAGGTGTGGGCAATATATGAAAAAATTCTTGGATTGGTGGGCCCTGTACCCACCCTTATTGAGTGGGATACGAAAATCCCAGTCCTTTCTGTATTGCTGGGAGAGCAACAACGGGCGCAGGCGGTGATGGATAGAATGGATTCACAGGCCAAGGCCCAGGAAAGCATTATAGAAGTGATGACTTCATGCGCCTGAAAGATTTTCAAAGCCAATTTAAAAACAAAGTGCTAAAAGACACTGCAACAACCGTTCCGGTAGCAGAACGTACGCTGAACACTCAAGAAAGATTTTATGTGTACTATAACGGCCTAGTGGGCAGCTTATACAGCACTCTAAGCGATCGATATCCGCGCACTCGCTGCCTTATAGGCGAAGATGCGTTTAAAGAGATAGCAGCCAGTTATCTTCACGCACACCCCCCGAAAATGCCCTACATGGCCCTTTATGGGGAAGATTTTCCTGCACTTGCAAAGTCTTATATACCCGCCCCAGTTTGTCAGCTGATGATGCTAGAATATGCGCTGCATGATTCTTTACTTAGCTATCCGTCTGATATTCAGCCCCTGGCTCATCTGAAAAGTTTAGACGCCCAGAGCATGGCCCAGTTGGAATTCTCTTTTTGTGAGAGTGTGCGTTTTTTGGAAAGCGATTATGATTTAAAACAAATAAGCCTGAACTCAGAGAAACAAGAAAAGTTCTACCTTATTCGCGCCAAAAATCTAAAGGCTTTCTTCTTTGAACTGACAAAGCCCCAATTTGTATTTGTGACAACTCTTTATGAGGGCGGAACCTTAGGCCACGCCTACGTAAGCGCAACCCAATCCGGCCTTGATTTTGACCTGCACCCTACCCTGGAACTTTTGTTGCAGAATGGGGTGATATCTGGTGCAAGTGCTTAGAGTTCTACTTCCGTGACGCCTTTGAGCGCCGTTTGTGAGTTTCTATTAAATTCCTCGACCTTAAGCCAAGGATCTATTTCTTTATAAACTATGGTTTGAACCCTCGGGCTTGGCCCGAGGGTTCACTAGAAGTCTAGAAACGAGAGAGAATTGCCAGCATTAATAATGCCACAATGTTGATGATCTTGATCATCGGATTAATCGCTGGTCCTGCCGTATCCTTGTAAGGATCGCCCACTGTATCACCTGTGATCGCCGCATGGTGGGCATTTGAATTTTTTCCACCATGGTGACCATCTTCAATGTATTTTTTGGCGTTATCCCAAGCACCCCCACCAGAGGTCATGGACAGGGCCACGAAAATACCTGTGACGATTGTTCCCAATAGCATAGCACCTAAGGCTGAAAAAGCCTGAGCTTGCCCCGCTGTATAATTCACAGCCGCATACAAGCCAATCGGCGCAAGCAAGGGTAGCATAGAAGGCAAAATCATTTCCTTAATAGCAACCTTAGTCAACAAGTCTACCGCTACGCCATATTCTGGTTTTGCTTTTCCTTGCATGATTCCCTTAATAGTGCTGAATTGACGGCGCACTTCCACCACCACAGCAGCCCCTGCCCGACCAACAGCCATCATGGCCATAGATCCAAACAAATAAGGCAACAAACCACCCAAGAACAACCCAACGACAACATAAGGATCTTGGAGCATAAAGGTTACAGGAACATCCGGAAAGTAGTGCTTCAAATCTTCCGTATAGGCCGCAAACAAAACGAGAGAGGCCAAAGCCGCAGAACCAATCGCATAGCCCTTAGTCACCGCCTTTGTTGTATTTCCAACAGCATCTAAAGCGTCTGTTACTTTGCGAACCCCTTCTGGCAATTCTGACATTTCAGCAATACCACCCGCGTTATCAGTCACAGGACCATAAGCGTCTAATGCCACCACAATCCCTGCCAAAGATAGCATGCTGGTAGCCGCAATTGAAATACCATACAACCCACCATTTAAGTAAGCACCCACAATTCCCGCACAAATAATAAGCACAGGGATAGCTGTTGATTCCATAGAAACCGCCAACCCTTGAATAATATTGGTGCCATGTCCTGTTTCAGAAGCGCGCGCAATGCTGCGTACTGGCCTGTATTGGGTTGCTGTATAGTATTCAGTAATCCAAACAAGAAGACCCGTAACACCCAATCCGATTAAGGAACAGTTCATCAATTTTTGAGCCGTTATAACGGTTTCGCCCACTTGGATTATTTTATCAGCAAACAAAGCGTCCGTTATGAAAAGGGTAAGTCCGCCTGACAACACTGCGCTGGCAATGAATCCCTTATAAAGAGCCCCCATAATATTACCAGACTTGCCAAGGCGTGTGAAAAAGCTGCCTGCAATAGACCCAACGATACAAACAGCCCCAATTAGCAAGGGGTAAAGCATCATCATGTTTTGTTGTTCAACAGGGAACAAGATTGCGCCCAAAAGCATAGTCGCAACCAAAGTTACCACATAAGTTTCGAATAAATCCGCCGCCATACCCGCACAGTCCCCAACGTTATCGCCCACGTTATCAGCAATAACCGCTGGATTTCTTGGATCATCTTCAGGAATTCCTGCCTCAATTTTACCAACTAAATCAGCCCCAACGTCGGCACCTTTTGTAAAGATTCCACCCCCAAGACGCGCAAAAATAGAAATAAGGGACGCCCCAAAACTTAAAGCAACCAAGGCTTCGATAATCGTACGCATTTCATAATTAACTGACTGCAAATAAATGAAGTACCCCGCAATGCCCAAAAGACCCAAGCCAACTACCAAAAAGCCGGTCACAGCCCCAGATCTAAAGGCAATAGACAAAGCCTTATGAATGCCAGAGCGTGCAGCTTCTGCAGTTCTAACATTTGCCCGAACAGACACATTCATACCAATATATCCTGCAACACCAGACAAAACAGCCCCTAAGACGAATCCAAAACTTACGTGAAAGCCCATCAGGAAAGTCAATGCTGCTGCAATCACAATGCCCACAACCCCAATGGTTTGGTATTGACGATTCAAATAGGCTCGTGCACCTTCTTGAATAGCAGCAGCAATTTCTTGCATTTTTTGTGTGCCTGCGCTTTCGGCCAAAATCATACGGGAAACAATTAACCCATACAGCAAAGCTATGCTCGCACAGCTAAAAATGATCCAAAGGATCGCATTTGGTGTAAAGAATTCTGAAAAATTAAACATTTTTTAGTACCTCGTTTTTATACAATTCTCTATTCTATAACTAATTTTGCTTTGATGAACAACTGATTTTTACCGAATCCTGTATCTAAGTCAGTTCTTCATCTGTTTTAAAGGCTATTTCTACCACACCTTCCGGATCAAACTGGGCTACGAATTCTTTGTACCAGTTACGTCGATCCTGTCCACCTTCCGTTGTTAGAAGCAACCTCTGACCGTAGATCGCTATATCTTCTACGATTCGTTCATGACGGTAATAGACCAAAAGCACCTTATTAACTTCAACTTTTCCATAGCCCTTATTAACTTCAACTTTTCCATAGCCCTTATAAAACAACTCTTTCTCGCGCAGTTGATTCCAAATATTAGCAACGCCTCCCCCAATAAACATCAAGTCCCGCTCTTTAGGGGCCATGATAGGATCATCCCAATCGACTATATGAAGGTTGTGATTTTTATCTATTAATATATTACCCCCATGAAGATCAGAATGACACAACACGAATTCAGAAGATTGACTTTGAGCCATCTGTGCCAATTCTTCGGCGCGATCAACCAGTCGATGAATAACGGCCCTATTTTTCTTCATAAATGTCAGAAGGTCAGCTGCAATTATGTCACCACGCGGCTCAGATTCCATAAGCGGGCAGAGCGCGCGCAGGGCTTGACGCCACTTGGGCAAATAAGATTCTCGCCGAATTTTAGCCTGAATTGCCGCCGGCACATTAATTGCATGAATTTGACGCATCACTTGGCCGAGCGTAACCCATTGATCGTCCGTTAGATTACGACTAAAGCCATCCTGTCCCTCAATAAACGGAGATATAGTCAGAGAAAACCCGTCAATGAGCTGAGTTGTTTCACCCCGGATTGTTTGAACGATGGGAATGATTTGTTGAATGCCCACATTACGCAACAACTCGCCTATCAGCGCCCTATTATCATGGTGATTTCCACGCTTTAACTTTATGAAATAAGAGGACTGGTGATGAGTTTGTGCTTTATATACTAGCGCATCCATATCCGCTCCCAAAGGAAGGAGCGTAAGTATCGCAACTTCAATCCCATAATTGATCTTAATACAATCAATGATTGCGTGTTCTGAAAGAGGTAATTTTTCTATCATATCGACAGACACCTTTTTCTAAGGCCGCAGCTGATCCGCTGCCTTTTGTAGAATGGCATTCACCAAACCCGGTTCTTTTTCATCATAAAAAGCACGGCTGACCTCAACATACTCTGATAGAATAATTTGTTGTTTAACTTCGGGAAACAAATAAAGCTCCCCAATGCCTGCCCGCAAAATACTTAACAATACTTTATCTAAACGCCCAATTTTCCAGTCAGCGGTTAAACAGGATGAAATCAGGGTATCGATCATCTCTTGATTGTCCGTCACTCCCTCAACCAGCTTAGTCAGCAGCGCAGTGTCAGACCCAACAGCTGCTTCGTCTTCCAAATTTTTGCCCTTATAGTATTGGCAGTTTTGTAAGGCTTCTTTGGCAGAAATCTTTGAAATTTCCATATCATACAAAGTCTGTACAGCAGCTAACCGCGCAGCAGATTTTTTTCTATACCCTAACGAGATGTTTTTTTTATCCATAACCTATTCACTCAAAAAGTTTTTAAAATCGTCTGCATCCTTAAAATCTTTATAGACGGATGCAAAACGTACATAGGCCACCGTATCTAAATCTTTCAAAGAGTCAATAACCATTCCACCAATTACTTGGGAAGATACTTCCGATTCTCCCAATAATTCCAGCCTTCGAACAATGCCATTGATTAATTTCTCAATCCGTTCCGCATCAAAGGGTCGTTTGCGCAGGGCCGTATAAATTGACCGGGCCATTTTATCCCGGTCAAAAGGCATGCGGGTTCCTTTTTTCTTAATGACGATAATTTCAGACAATTGTAATCGTTCATAAGTTGTAAAGCGAGATGTACATTCGGGGCAAAAGCGCCGCCGGCGAATGGTTAAATTATCATCCGAATGGCGGGAGTCCTTGACTTGAGTTTCCATACAATCGCAAAAAGGACACTTCATGACAAACCCTTAATAAATAGGATGTTTAGCGCACAGGTTTTTGACCTTTTCAGCCACCTGTTTTTCCATGGCTTCATTGGCCCCCTTAGTCTGCACAAAGCTTTCCACAACATCAGCAATCCAGTGGCCAACCTGTTCACAATCCTTTTCCCCAAAACCGCGAGTTGTGACCGCTGCCGCCCCCACCCGAATACCCGATGTAATTTTCGGCGATTGTGGGTCAAAAGGAATACCGTTTTTGTTACAAGTAATCGCTGCCTTGTCGAGGGTTGCCTCAGCATCAAAACCCGTAATATGTTTTGACCGCAAATCAATCAAAACAAGGTGACAGTCCGTTCCGCCAGAAACCAAACCAAATCCACGGTTTTTCAAGGTTTCCGCCAACACTTGTGTGTTCTTCACAACCTGGTGAGCATAGTGTTTAAATTCAGGACGCAAAGCTTCTCCAAAAGCTACAGCCTTCGCCGCAATCACATGCATTAAGGGCCCCCCTTGAGAACCAGGAAATACGGCCGAATTAACTTTTTTTCCAACCTCTAAATCATTGCTTAGAATCAATCCACCCCGCGGCCCCCGAAGAGTTTTATGGGTTGTGCTGGTCACCACATGAGCGTGCGGCAAAGGACTTGGGTACACGCCGCCTGCTATAAGTCCTGAATAGTGGGCCATGTCAACCATCAAATAGGCCCCGACTCTATCGGCAATTTCTCTGAATTTCTTGAAATCTATAATACGGGAGTAAGCTGACCCCCCCGCCAAAATAAGCTTTGGCTTATGTTCAAGGGCAACGCGCTCAACCTCATCATAGTCAATCCACCCCTCAGCTGTTACTCCATAAGAAACGGGATTAAACCATTTTCCTGAAATAGTGACGGGCGACCCATGAGTCAAGTGCCCCCCTGCATTCAAAGACATCCCCAGAAAAGTGTCACCTGGTGTTAGAAGGGCCAGAAACGCCGCCAAATTCGCTTGGGCCCCTGAATGGGGCTGCACATTAGCAAATTCACAGTGAAATAACTTTTTAGCCCGCTCAATCGCCAGATTTTCTGCTACATCCACAAACTGACATCCTCCGTAATAACGCCGACCCGGATACCCTTCTGCATACTTGTTAGTTAAAATTGAACCTTGGGCTTCCAGCACAGCTTTGGACACAATGTTTTCTGATGCAATCAGCTCTACATGTACCTGCTGGCGATGGCGCTCGGCTTCAATTGCTTTAAAAATTTCCTGGTCCTGCGCTTCTAAGCCAGCACAAAAAAAATCTTTCATGATTCCACCTTAGTTTTATAGATTATCAAGTTCCTTAATACGGCGAAGATGTCGCTCTTCACCTTGAAAAGAGGTCGTGATGAACGTGCTTAAGCAAGTCAACGCCTTGGAAAAGCTTAGCAAGCGTGCCCCCAAGACAAGAATATTGGCATCATTATGGCGGCGCGCACAATAGGCGGATTTTTTGTTCCAACATAGGGCTGCCCGTATGCCTTTAAATCTATTGGCCCCAATACTCATCCCAATACCAGATCCACAAATCAAAAGCCCCGTACCAACAGCGCCTTTGCGCATAGCTTCCACAACTTTTTTGGTATACTCGGGATAATCAACGGAATCTTCAGAACACGTACCCACATCAATCACTTCTACGTCATGCTGATGCAGCCATTGGACAAGCTGCTGCTTTAGAAGAAAGCCTGCATGATCAGTCCCTACAACTATTTTTTTTATCATTTTTTTAATTGCTCTGCCGTCGTGCTGCCATAGGCCACATTCAAGAATTCTTTGTTCAGGCGATTAATAGACCACATCCACACCACAATAACCAAAAGGGAGGCTACCATCAAAAAAGGGGCAATCGTTGTTTGAGTGCTAAGGGCTGACAAAGAAAGTAGAACAGATTGAATCAGGGACGCCCCAAATTTACCCACACGGCCACTTAACACATCAACCGCTGCTTTACCTTTAACCTTTAATTCCGCATCTAAGGGGATGAAAGCCATTTCTCGGGTTGCCGCAAAAAAGCTATACTTACAGCTTCGGCTAGTCAGGTTATGAATCTGCCCAATCCATACGGAAAACGCCACAGGAGACATACATATCAGCTGAGTCAGCCAGTAAAGACTTTCACCCTTTAAGGTAACCCAGTAAAACAAACTGCCCGCCACAAGCATAGCAACAGGCGTCACCAAAGCGCTTGTCTTCCAACTAAATCGACGAATAAATCCAGCCCCAAAAAAGCCAATGGCACAGGTCAAAATACCGATATAAATGGTGATCAAAGAAAAATATGATTCCATCTGGGAAGGATCTGGATACATTTTTTCAATCTGACTTTTCCAAGTGACTTCAACAAAGTTAATGGAAATATTATAGGCAATTGAAATAATGGCGATATACCCCACATATTTTGACGTTAAAATGTAGCGAAAGCTTTCAACGAAAGAGAGTTTGATTTCATGCTGCGCGTCAGGCGTACCCTTGTCTGGGTGATAATGCATTTTATCTTTGACAGCATATTTATTTACCCAAAAGTAAATACCCATAATCAGCAGGGAAACAAAACTAAAAATCAAAATCAGATGATCTAGCTTCATAGCATAGGCGCCCGCAAGCCCCGCACCGGGTTGGTAATAATACACAAATACCCCCAAAAGAATCGTCCCAAGGCCGTTGAACATACCAAATAACATGTAAAAGCGCCTAGATTGCTCAACCGTTGTGATCTGGTTAGAAAACTGCCAGAATAATAGACTTAGAACAACAGCCCCCCAAAGCTCAGAAATAATATAAAACAGGCTATAACCCCAGTAACACAGAACAGGGAACAGCCACCTAAGAGAGGGGTATCGCGCTTTTAAAGAAAAAAGCTCTTCCGACGTGAACATATTCAAACTATCCTGATAAGGGTAAAGAACGAATTTGAAGACCAAGAAAAAAACAATAAAGAAAGTAATAATGCCGTAAAAAATAGCGCGCTGTTTAAAGAGATTTGACGCCCAAGTAAAACCCATAATAAACAGAATAGAGAACAAGAAAACAGGCAACTTCAAGAAGCTAATAACCTCAGCCCCCGAATGCTTAGCCGTAATAACAAGCGTATCTTTTGAAATGTGTAGAATCCAGAAGTTGAAACTGATCAAAATCATCAAAAGACCCATAGGGATCAGTTTTATCAATTCATGGCTATATATTGGAAACATCCAAGAGCGAATTTTAGAAAAATCTTCTCTATTCTGATGGGCAGGCATTTAGAACCTTTACTTTAGATAGCATTGTCAGAAAACCTCTCGCACGCAACATAATTGATTACTAACATGAAGAGATTCTAGAAACAATAGATAGCAGAAATTTATTTTTGCCAGAAAAGGTGAATTGCGTCCCCGAGTCTATAAGTCCATGGGACGCGAAACGGCCCCTATCAGGACTATGCGCTGAAATAGCTAGATTACCTGGCCCCTGGAGGAGGAGCAAGGGTGCTGAATAATCTCTTCCCACGCCTTCTCACCAAAGTCTTTGGAGATGCTTTCAAGCACGGGGGGAGTGGCAGCCCCAACAGCTAATTTAAAAGCAAGGGGGCGCATAACAAAGCTGCTGCAACAAATCCCAGCACACCTATACTAACCCAATCCGCGACACTCAAAGAAGTATCAATGGGCATGAATTTAATCTCAGGTATAGCTTCTGCCCACATAGCCTCTTGCCATATAGTTTTTTCCCATTGAAGACGCTCATTTGTAGCAGTAGTATCATGATACTCATTATCAAAAAATCTAGAATAATATCGTTGCGTTGACTCTTCCTGTGCTCCAAAAGAAGCTGAAGGAAAAAGAAGAACAATTATTAAAAAGTACCGTATGCTCGCTTTCCACGTTTCTAATCTTTTCATATTTCACTCTGCTTCCATTTTGTCTGAACTAATAATCTCTTCCCGCACCTTCTTCAAGAAGAATTCGCCAAAGTCTTTGGCTGCAATTTCCAGTACGGGGGTTTCGTGGTACCCTCCAACGGGCCACAGGATTACGGGGCATTCTTCTGAGTCCATTTGAGCAGTATCCAGACAATAGCTTGTGTCATCCGCGTGATACACCTTAATCAGGTGATCGGGAAAGTCAAAAACATCCCTATCATTCAAAACGCCCCATACGACGCCGCCTAATTCCAACTGATCCAAAGATTTAGCGTGAATGCCGGGAATGAAGGCATCCCCTGGCCCGCCATGCCCCACGGTTTTCATGAATTCCCGGTAGGTTTTGGGAAATTTCAGCTCCAACAGCTCTTCGGCCGCATCTATAAAAGTATCAGGCTTCGGTCCCAGAAATCCTGTTTCTTCTTCTGGAAAATTTTTTGCGATTAATTCAAAGGCTTCTTTTAGGTCAGACATGCTCATGTTGTTTAGTTTGCTCCTGCTTGGTTAGAGAATTACTATAGCCAATCCCTTATAAAAAGAATAGTCCCCCTACAAAAACAACTGGGACAGAAATTTTTCTGCTTTTAGAATTTCAATGCCCTGTTCTTGCCGTTCGTGTCTTAAAGACTGAACAAGCTGAACAGCAGGATATTCATATTTTTCATGAAAATATCGTAAAGATTTACTAACCGTATCATCTGATACTTTGGCTTCAATAATCTGTTCAACCTGATCTTTTTTGACTAATGCGAAATCGACTTCAGCGCCTTCTTTTGTGCGCAGGTAATTCAATGTGTATTCTTCAGCTTTTACATCAACGCAACCGTAAATATGTTTAAGCAAGCTGATGGCTACCAAATTCTCAAAGCGAACCCCTTCCCCTGACACCAAGGCCGTATCAAAAAAATAGATCTTAGGAGATTTCTGTATCCCCCTGGCAATATTTTTCGAATAAGGAGGAACGATAAAAATAACAAACAAGGCTTCCAGAATCTGCAGGTATCGCTTGATAGTGGTGGGGGGAGACAGAGACATCTTCTGCCAAGGATTGATAGGAAACGGGGGATCCAACACGCTCTCTCAGCAAATCAAAAACAAGTCTCATTCCTTTTAGATTATGAATGGTATCAATTTCGAAAATATCTGTACTGAGCAGACTGTTGATGTACTGCAACCGCCACCGGCTGGCTTCCACCTCATCTTTGGCAAGCCAAGTTTTTCCTGCTTGTCTGGGGCCCACCAAAAGAATAATTTTCTTTTCCAGGTCTTTTAAAATTATATTTTTCTGCGCACGCTTCATAAAACTATTCTGCAGTCAGATATGGAATAGTTATGTTTTGTGACAATATAGAGAAAAGAAAGCTGGCCCCCCACGTCGGCCTTACGGCCCCTCGGGATGATTGGAGAGAGGGGGGCTCCCTCTCCTCCGGGAAACTAAATAACGGTTACAAACATTCTGCCTTCACCTTTTTTGGAAAAGCGCACTTGTCCTTCAGTTAGGGCAAACAAAGTATGGTCTTTGCCTATGCCTACGTTTGGACCAGGGAATACTTTTGTTCCCCGTTGACGAACCAAAATGTTACCGGGAATAACAGATTGTCCACCGAATTTTTTTACACCAAGACGACGACCAGCTGAATCGCGACCGTTCCTGGAACTACCACCTGCTTTTTTCTGTGCCATTTCTTACCTCTTTCCTACTCAGAAGCCTTCTGTGCTTTAGCAGCAGAAGCTTTCTTAGGGGCTGCCTTAGGGGCCGCCTTCTGTTTGGGTTCAGCTGCAGCCACAGGCTTAGCTGTTGAAACTTTTTCATTCGCAGCAGGCTTTGCACCATGCAACACGCCGCTCAAAGAAATTTCCATGATACGAACGATTGTTCTGTGTTGGCGATGACCCTTCTTCCGCTTGTATGTATGACGGCGAGTCTTTTTGAAGATGATAACTTTATCTGCGCGGTCCTGGTTGACAACAACGCCACCCACCTTCGCGCCAGCCAAAGTTGGAGAACCAACTGTTGTTTTAGTCTCATCTCCAATCATCAAGATGTCTTCAAACACAACGTGATCGCCCGTTGCGTGCTCTAATTTTTCAACGAAAACCAGGTCACCACTTTTGACCTTATATTGTTTTCCACCGGTTCTAATAATTGCAAACATAATATTCCTAACTAATAACTAATGACCTTTTATGATAATCCCATCAGGAAAAGTCAAGAGAAAATGAAATTTTTTTTTGACTTCCTGAATAGATCCTCGGGTCAAGCCCGAGGACGGCAATAAAAGAGGGACGCTCCCTCCCAATGAATCCCTCGGGCTCGGCCCGAGGGGCCATGGCATAAGACTACAGGCTGTCAGAGAATTTAGACAAATACTCTGCCACACCTTCAGTGCTTGGTTTCATTCCTTTGGCACCCTTATTCCAACCGGCAGGGCAAACTTCTCCGTGTTCTTCAAAATAGTGTAAAGCGTCTACCATGCGCAAAGCCTCGTCTATGTTGCGCCCCAGAGGCAGATCATTCACAACTTGGTGACGAACCATGAAATTTTTGTCAATCAAGAATGTGCCCCGCAAAGCAATGGCCTCGTTAATCAACACATCATAGTCGCGAGCGATGCTTTTTGTAAGGTCGGCCACCATAGGGAACTGAACAGGTCCAATGCCTCCATCGTTAATAGATGTGTTCTTCCACGCTAGATGGGTAAAGTGGGAATCCACACTTACCGCAATAACTTCAACGTTTTTTTCTTTAAACGCCTTCACTCTGTGGTCAAAGGCAATAATTTCAGAAGGACAAACAAAAGTAAAATCTAGAGGGTAAAAAAACAATAATCCTGTTTTTCCCTTTAAATGAGCTTCCAGGTTAAAGTTTTCGTTAATTGAATTATTTGGCATAACGGCAGAGGCCGTGAAATTTGGGGCTTTCTTCCCAACAAGTACACTCATGATTTCTCCTTTTCTTATGAACGGATCTCAAAGTGCCACAATTTTTTCAAAAAATCCAGACCCTGCGAAAAAAGATTCGGTAAATATTGCACTTTCCTCACAACAAAGGTATTAAGAAGAGTAAGATTATTTTGGAGCACATTATGGCCGACATTTTTGACGAATTACAAGAAGACTTAGCAAATGAGCGTTGGGAGCTTCTATGGAAGAAGTACCACAAGCATGTTTATGGGGCTGTTAGCGCTATTTTGCTAGCAACTGCTGGCTATGTAGCCTATGGAAATTACAAAAAATCTTCCCTTTCTCAAATGGCTGAAAGATATTTTATGGCGATGAGCTTTATTCAAAGCAAGTCTGATAAAAGCTTGCCAGTTTTAGAGGGCATTGCCGCAGATAGCAGCAATATTTATGGAACGTTGTCTCGTTTATGGGCGGGCGCTTTGCTTATTCAACGGGGCGAAGGCGAGCAAGCCGCAGCTGTCTATGACGCTGCCATTTCTGATAATGGGGGCGTTCTGAATTACGGGCGCAAAGTTGAATCTCTGATGAAAGACTTGACCATTTTCAAAAAGGCCTATGCGACCATTGACCAGGCAGATCCCAAAGAACTTGCTTCTACCATGGAATCTTATGCTCAAGATGGCAATCCTTGGCGCTTTTCAGCCTATGAAATATTGGGTTTGCTAAAAATCAAAGAAGGCAATCCTCAAGAGGCTGCGACTTACCTAGGAAAAATTGTTAACGATAAAGATGTTCATCCCGCAACAAAACAACGGGCAGAAGCTTTGTTAGCAACGGTTGGAAAGCAGGCCTAAGATGCCCCATAAAGGCCTAAAAGAGACGTGTTTTCAAGGCTTTTTCGGAATTTTTGCCCTGGCCTTTGCTTTAGTTTTTTCCGGCTGTTCTTCAGATAAAGACCCTTTAAAAGGTGAGCGCCATAAGCTTTTAACGGAAGCTCGCCCCCTGGAACTTGATGCCAATGCTGAAAACATTAATGTTGAGTTAGACAGCCCCGTCACCAATACTTCTTGGACTCATCCCTCTAACAATGCCTCTCATCTGATTCCTCATGGAGAATTTGACCACCACCATGAGATTTTGTGGAAAGAATCTGTTGGATCTGGCAGCGCAAAAGATCGCTATTTGATTGCTCAACCAGTTGTTGAGGACGACCTTATATTCACCATGGATTCCGAAGGCTTAGTCAGGGCACGTAACACCCTGTCTGGCAAGAAAATGTGGTCTTTCCAGTTGCCTCTTAAGGGCGACACTGACAACTGTTTAGGAGGGGGTTTAGCCGTTCATCAAGGTAAACTTTATGCTAGTTTTTCCTCTGCTGATGTCTTTTGTTTAGATGCTCTTAATGGCGTTCTTATATGGCATACCCCTGTAGTTCATCCCATCAGATCAGCTCCCACGATCAAAAACAATAGGGTCTACGTCATCACAAAACAAAATTCCGTCATTGCCTTAAATGCATTAACAGGAGAAAGATTATGGAATCATGAGGGTGCTGCCGAAATGTGTAGCATGTTGGGGGGCGGAACCGTTGCCGTTGATCGCCATGTGGTTATTGTCCCCTATGCAACGGGAGAGCTGTTTGCTTTAAAGGCTGAAAATGGGTTGCCCTTGTGGGGTGAGTCTCTGAACGCCTCTCATAGCATGAGCTCAACATCCATGCTCGCCCAAATCAAGACGGACCCCATTCTAGATAAAAATCTGGTGATTGTATCTTCTCAAAGTGGTCGTATGGCAGCTATTGACTTCAAAACGGGTGCCAGAATTTGGGAAAAAGATATTGCCTGCCTATCCACACCTGTCATCTCTAGCAGCTTCCTGTTCGTTGTCACTGCAACGGGCGACGTGCTTTGCTTAACCAAAAGAACGGGTGAAGTTGTTTGGCAAAAATCTTTGTCCCAATACATCCCGGCCGAGGACGCAGCCCAAACCCATTGGGTGGGGCCTTTGTTGGCTGGTAGCAGTTTGTATGTAACGAATTCCGCTGGCCGCGTCTTTGCGTTGGCCCCCGGCAATGGAGATAAACTTCATGAATTTTCTGTGCCTGGCACCATTTATGTGGCCCCTATTCTTGTCAACAAAATCATGTATTTCCTGGCGGACCAGGGAAGACTTATCGCGGTAAATTAAATGACCCTTGTGGCCTTAGTTGGACGCCCCAATGTGGGAAAATCGACCTTGTTCAATCGATTGGTTGGAAAAAAATTAGCCATCGTGCATGACACCCCTGGCCTTACGCGAGATCGCCGTTATGGAGACGCCTCTCTTTCTGATCTTTCTTTTGACCTGATCGATACGCCCGGCTTAGAAACAACTTATCCGCCGACCCAAAAAGACAGCTTAGACTATAGCCTTTGGCGTCAAACCAATGAGGCTATCCAAGAAGCCAATGTCATTTTCTTTGTGCTTGATGGTCAAGTAGGCGTTACACCCGCTGATGAATACACGGCTCAGTTGATTCATAAATCTAACAAACCTTGCATAGTGATCGTTAATAAATCTGAGGGCAAAGAGACTAGAAACTCTCTGTTTGAGGCCCTAAAGTTTGGATTCAAAGAAACCCTACCCTTTTCAGCAGAACATGGTGAGGGACTTGGATATTTATATGAAGCCTTTGCTCCCCTTTGTGAGAAAAAACCAGAAGTGGAAGAACAAGAGGAAGACCCAGAAAATCCAACCATTTCAGTGGCAATTGTTGGCCGCCCAAATGTGGGGAAATCAACCTTGATCAATCAAATTATTGGGCAAGAAAGATTTACCACAGGCCCTGAAGCAGGGGTGACGCGGGACGCCCTTTCTGTACTGTTCACCTGGGATAATAAACCCTATAAATTCATCGACACGGCAGGTCTACGTAAAAAGGCGCGGATTGCAAATAAGGTTGAATATTTATCAACGGTAGAGACAAAACGAGCCATTCAGTATGCTGAGGTGGTTTTGCTGGTTTTAGACGGCACCCAAACCCTGGACCGACAAGACCTCACCATTGCCCACCATGTGGTTGAAGAAGGTCGCTGTCTTATTTTCGTCGTCAATAAAATTGATCAAATTACGGACTTTCAAAAATTTTCCAGCGAATTTATTAAAGACGCTCAAGAAATGTTTCCTCAAATCAAAAAAATGCCCATTATTTTCGTGTCAGCAAAGGAAAAAAAGAATCTTTCAAAAATCTTCCTGGCTGTGCAAGAAGTCTATAAACAATGGAATTGCCGTATCTCAACGGCCCCTTTGAACGAATGGTTAGAAAAAGTGGTGGCCCATCATCCCCCACCGATTGTTAAGAATATTCGGGTCAAAATAAAATACATCACGCAAATAAAAAGACGACCCCCGACCTTTGCTTTGTTTATCAACAAACCAACAGATTTGCCGGAAAGTTACTTGCGCTATCTAAAAAACAACCTGGCTCAAGCCTTTGGCTTAGAAAAAATTCCCCTGCGGCTGGTGATGCGCAAAAAAGAGAATCCTTTTCAGCCTTAAATACCGTTTCTAAAAAAGATATAAAAAAATTGTTTTTAACAAGGAAATCCTTTACACCAGCTTTGCAGTTCGCTATTATTGGGTCAAATGTACTTAATTTAAGGGGGAATATAAAATGAATTTTTATTTAAAAGCTTTAAGCATTGCCGCACTAAGCTTGTTATTAGGCGCTTGCACATGTTGCAAGAAAAAAGATGCAATGCATCATTCTCATGGACCAAACTATGAAGCCTGCAAGGGACGCATGTCAAAAGCAGGGTACTTAGTCGACAAAGATGGCAATCATCTCGTGTTAGACCGTGAATTTTATGCTTTCGACTCAAGTGATCTTACAGATGAATCAAAAGCAACTTTGAAGGATCAAAAAGATTGGATGTCTAACAATCCAGATTTTTCAACCACTATTGCAGGACATTGTGATGAACGCGGAACAAGAGAATACAACATCGGACTAGGTGAACGTCGCGCGAATGCTGCGAAAGAATACTTGGTGATGAGTGGCGTAGATTCTTCCAGAATTTCTGTTGTCAGCAAAGGAAAAGATGAACCTATCGTAACTGGCTCAACAGAAGAAGCTTGGGCTCAAAACCGTGTTGCGATTACCTCAAAAAATTAAGACATTTTTGATTTTAAGTTAGAAAAGGCCCCTTTACCGGGGCCTTTTTTTTGTGGGCAAAAGAGGCCGCCCATGATGCCCCTCAAGGCTAAGTCCTCTAATGTACGAACCTTAAGAAAAGCCCTAAAATGGCTAAAGCTTATCACTCCCGCATCGAGAGCCTTTCAGGGGCGTCGTGATACAGATGAAGGGAAAGCAGGGAATATCAGTGATTTTCCGCATATGTTCCCTAGTCTTGAACAATTCTCTGTGACGCACCTCCTCATAAAAACAAAAATTCCTTGAAATCCTATTATTTAATCCTATATAAGCATTATGTTTTATATTAGGAGAATTTGAATGAAGAATTTTTTAAACGCATATAGTTTTATTGTGTTTCTGGGAATTTTAGGCGCATCTTTTCAAGCCATGGGAGCTAGTTACAGCTCAGAAGAGCTGAGTTCTTCTGAGCCATCATCACCCCATGCAGTTTCTTCATCTCAGGCCCAACAAGCATCCTTGAAAGAACAACCATCAAGATCGAAAAAGAAAAATCCTCAAACGGCGCAATCTGCTTTAGATCAGGAAAGATCACTACTCCAATTCAAGAATTTGATATCTCTGAAAACCCAGAGGCCGCGTGAGATAGCGGAAGAATTAACTCAGAGGCCATGTGAGGATGAATTTATGGAGAGGTATAGAGACACTCTTTCAAATATCTCCCTCTTTAGAGAGGAGCTTGAAGCGTATCAAAATGAAACAAGGCAACTATTTTCGACAAAGGAAATAATAGACTTAAAAACCCTTATAGCCAAGGAAGAGAATTGGATAAAAGTGAATACCGCCCAGGCGAAACGCATACAAGAACATAAAAAACTTCAAGAAATGCATTTGGATCGCCCACAAGCACAAGCGTCTTCAGATCAGGACCTCAAAGAAAGGAAACGGGAATTAAACAGAGAAGCTTCTGTGAGGTATCGCTCAAGACAGCTCGCTGAAGATCCGGAAGGCACCCGCCTTAAAAGTGCCCTAAACCAAAGCAAGTCTCAGCAGAAAAAAGAAGCGAAAGAAATTGAGAACATTAGAGATAAACTTCAAAACCCCTTCTTGACGGATTTGGATCGCGAACAATTGGAGTCCAGTCTAGAAAAAGCACAAAAACGCCAATCTGATCGAGCAAAGAAAATAGAAGAGCAGACTCAAACTCTTGAAAACATGGCGCGCAAAAAAGCGGGATCTTTTGCGCTACAAGCAAATCTAGCCCCCCTTCCTTTCTTGAGGGAAGTTAGAGCAGAAAAACCACAAGAAGCTCCAGCAGTTGAGCAACCTTCTGCCCCTCTCCCTGAAAAGAGAAAAGCTCGACAACAAGACCCCGCGGAGGATTCTGAGAGCGACTCAGAATCAGATGAGGAACTTAAGCCATCACTACCTGCTCCACAAAGTCTGACAGATGATTCTTCCGTTCAGGGGGCAGAAGAAGAGCAAATAAAAAAGAAAACAGAAGATCTTAAGCCAGATCTTGAAAGTCAAAAACTACAAGCATCTTTAGATCAAGTCCGCAAAGAAAAGAAACGCACAATAGGCAAAGCCTCTTTTATGAAGTATCGTTCAAGACAGCTCGCTGAAGATCCGAAAGGCTATCGTCTTAAACGTGCCCTAACCCAAAACAACTCTCAGCAGAAAAAAGAAACTAAGGAAATTGAGAACATTAGAGATAAACTTCAAAACCCCTTCTTGACGGATTTGGATCGCGAACAATTGGAGTCCAGTCTAGAAAAAGCACAAAAACGCCAATCTGATCGAGCAAAGAAAATAGAAGAGCAGACTCAAACTCTTGAAAACATGGCGCGCAAAAAAGCGGGATCTTTTGCGCTACAAGCAAATCTAGCCCCCCTTCCTTTCTTGAGGGAAGTTAGAGCAGAAAAACCACAAGAAGCTCCAGCAGTTGAGCAACCTTCTGCCCCTCTCCCTGAAAAGAGAAAAGCTCGACAACAAGACCCCGCGGAGGATTCTGAGAGCGACTCGGAATCAGATGAAGGCAGATTATTTATTTGCAGCCCCATCATGCCCGAAGAGAGTGCAGACTGAGGAAGAAGCTATCTTACAAGCTGGATTTCTTCGCGGACTACGTCCTTCTGGCAAAGGCGTGGAAAATGATGAAATTTAAAAGGGGAAAAAATTATAAAATGGCGTCCCCAACGGGATTCGAACCCGTGTTGCTGCCTTGAAAGGGCGGTGTCCTAGGCCTCTAGACGATGGGGACCCAACATCAGGCACGTACTACTTGTGTAATGATTGTTTTCCAGAAAATCAAGTGTTTAGTGCGAAAAATAAAAAAATAAGCTTCTCAGCGGTTTCCTAAAATTACGATTATCTTAATTTTTTTGCATACAAATCTCAAAACTGTACGCAGTGAGCAAGTTATAAAAAAGTGAAAA